>JAQCLE010000027.1 GCA_027592755.1 Bacteroidota bacterium
CCGACTAATCACAATATGTATCGGCCTGTTGATTGAATAAATGTTAGCCTATGAATAATGCGGGTTAACAAGCTGGCTTTCTGATAAATCAGCCTGTGCCAGGATCGAAGCTGCTTTTTGACGGACAGGGCTTTCATAATCCCCGTTCAAAATCTCCAGCAGAAAATCGAACCATGAATCGCTGATCGCTTCATTGCCAACCAGGAATGCAACAGCATCAATCCTGTTTCCAATTTGCTCGTTGGTATTAGTGGCTATTTTTTCAATCTTATCATTCAGAGAGGTTAAGCTTCTCAACCTGACAAGCTCAATGGATTTCGACCTGATGTTGGGGTCTTTCGAAGATAATTCCGACCCTAACTGGTTAATCCATTTTGATGGGAATTGCTTCACATTGCATCTGGCCATGTTATCCATGATAAATATCTTACCTGGTACTGATGCCGTTTTTAACTGACCAACCATGAAGTTTTGCATGGTTTCGTTCCCGCAAAAACCTACCAGAACATCACTCAATACCTGCTTTTCCTGGTCCGATAAGTCAGAGGACAATCTCTTTCCAATGTAGTTAATCATGTCACCAGACCACTCCGAATGATGGGAAGCAACCCATAATGCTGTTTTTTTCAGTCTCTGATCTTCTCCACTTAAAACAGGTATAACCTGTGACGACCGAATGGGTGAACCCTCCATTTGGTCCAAAGCAATCATAGCAATTTCTTTAACAGCTGTCGAGGAATGGTTCAATCCCTGCACCACCATTTCAGGTTGGTTCATGGTGATCAGCGAGTAGGTAATCGCATGCCGAACAAATCGATCTTCAGTATTTGCCGCAGCATCCAGCAATGAAGGAATGGTAGAAACATCTCCTATCTGCCCGAGAGCTGTTGCCGACTGCCTTTTTACCGCCGGATCCGCTGACTGAACAAGGGGAATGAGTTTTGGAACAGATTCACCATCCTTCGCCAATCCCAAAACCCTGGCCCCGGCTACCTTCACCTGCACATTCTCGTCATCAAGGCTTGACCTGGCAGCTTTAAGTGCCTGATCGGTTCCAATTCTGTAAAGGGCGAAAACCGCTTTTGTCCTGGCATCTTCTGAGGAATTGTTTTTAAGTACTGCTGACAATGTTTCAATTACACCCTCTCCCCTTTCCACAATACTTGTTAAGGCCCTGTCTGCAACCAAAGGCCTGCTATCCGCCAGATATCCTGTCATTTTATCGGAGCTAATGGTCTCCCATTCAATATCATTTCCATATTTATCGGCAATCTTCGGTGCGCCTTTTTTGGTGATCCTATAGATAGAACCTTTAAGTTGGGGTTTTGAAACCTGGGAAAGGGGACATCCCTTGATAAACCAGCCACCCGTTTCAACTATCAATAAACTCCCATCTCCATCTTCCAGAACATCCGTAGGATGAAAATCACCATTATCTGTCCAAAGAAATTTTTCATCATCTAATTTGAAGGAAGCTCCTTCCCGTGTGATGCTATGCCTTAATACTGAATGAGTATTGAACTGGGCCGTAAACATATTGTCCATGAAATCCGCCCCTAACGTCGTATTTCGATAGGTGGCAATCCCGGAAGGTGCAACCCTCGAATATTCCGAAACAACCGGCAACAAATCACCGGTAAGTGGCAACCCATCCCTGGTTATGTTGGAGTTTCGCTTGCCATAGACACCGCCCTTCATCCAGAATAATATGGCATCCCTGAGCCCTCTTTGGGGATCAACATAAAACGTTTGAGTTCCTAAAACCTCGCCGGCATCTGTGAAGGTCAATTCAACCGGATTATTCATACCTCCTGCTCCAACCCACTCAAGCTCTGTCCCGTTCGGCCTAACCCGCCACATTCTTGCGGTTTCGCCAGCCATTCTTTCTCCTTCTTTGGTAGTGACATCAAACCCCTCAATGGCACTGGTGAAATACAACCAGCCGTCTGGTCCCATGAACGGACCGATCAGACTGTTTGCATTGACATTCAAAACCCACCCGGAAAGCAGCACTTCACGCATATCCGCCACTCCATCTCCATCGGTATCTGTGAGTTTGAGCAGATCGGGTGCAGAACTTGCAATCAGGCTTCCCTGATGAAATACACCCCCTTGCGGGAAACTGAGTTTGTCAGCAAAGATTGTGGCTTTATCAAAGGTCCCGTCGTTATCGGTATCTTCCAATAATTTGATCCGGAACTTTGGGTCATCGAGGGCATCCTGAGTTCGTTCATATACATTTCCTGTTGACTCATAAACAAAAAGCCTTCCCCGATCATCAAATGAAGCGAACATTGGATAGTCCAGCAATTCTGGGCCGGCCACCCGTTCGATAACATAACCTTCCGGAACATGTAGGTCTGGAATTTGATTCGTTGTGGAATTTTCTGAGCAACCCCAAAATCCGATAGCAATAGCAAAAACCATGACAAAGTAAAATCTGTCCATCATCGGATTGGATTTGAGGTTAGTCTCAAAGAAATGAATCCACTTTTCGGTAAGCGTCGATTACTGCTCTTTCACCCTCTTTCCCAGGCTTTGAATTGCCATGCTCCATGCCAACTACACCTTTAAAGCCCTTATCATTCAAATTTTTGAACACATTCAAATAATTAATTTCACCCGTTGTTGGTTCCATTCTGCCTGGATTGTCACCCACCTGGAAGTAAGCTATTTCATCCCATGCCATGTTGATATTTGGAATAAGGTTACCCTCAGAAATCTGCTGATGGTAGATATCATAAAGTATTTTACATGCCGGGCTATCCACTGCTTTGCAGAGTTCAAATGCCTGAGGGGCATTCACCAGAAACTGCCCCCGATGATTTGTCCACCAGTTTAATGGTTCAAGAACCATTACAAGACCATGAGGCTCAAGAATCGCACTGGCTTGCTTTAATGACTCCATAACGTTGGCTGTTTGATAGGCCATTTCCAAACCAAGTGTTACATGACCACAAACCACCGTCATCCATTTGGCATTGGTACGCTTTGCCACTTCTACTGATTCCCTTATCTGAGTCAGGAATTCCTCTCGAAGTGCTGCATCTCCATTCGTTAGGTTAGGCTCATTCCAGTACACATTATGGGCCACAAATACCCCCATGGCCATTCCTAATTTCTCCATCTTTGATGCGATCTTCTTTTGATCTTCCAGACTTCTACCCTTCATGCCATTATCTTCCAATGCCCTGAATCCTTCATCATACATGAATTGAAGCTGGTCTTCAAAATCCTCCCCTGAACTGTTTTTGAACATACCAAAATGAGGTGCATAATTGAGGTTAAAAGGCTTACCGCCCACAACTCTTTTTGGTGATGCAAACAAATTGGTTCCCGCCATCGCCGTCAACGATGTAACAGCAAGTGTGTTTCTGATGAAATTTCTTCGTTCCATATTATTTAAGATTTTCTGTTTTTAGCAATTACCAAATATAATACACCGCACAGCAGCCATGCAGGAATCGTCAGGAATGAAAGGAATATGTCGAATTGGACCGACATCCAGTAAAAGAGCACAAAGCTTACAACCCAGGCAATAAAAACTGCCATATTAAACTCAGAACCAGTCCGACCATCCACTTTGTTTTTGAAAAAATGATCAAATACAATGACAGCCCCGATTGGCGAAAGAATGAATCCATACAAGGCTACGAATCCTAATAGTTTCATTGCAACTCCTGGAAAAACACCGGCAATCGTCGCAACAGAACCTGCAATGATGGTGACCCAAAATGTAGACAACCTTGGCATAATCGCCTGAAAAGCCAAGCCCGCCCGATAGATTGTAGGATTAGCGGTTGTCCATCCGGCAAGTATTACTACAATTATCCCAAATGCCCCAAGGGCATTATAGGCCAATGGGCCTGGTGCTACAGGTGGTGCTTCACCATCAGCCAGGAATTGAATTGCTTCGGGGGATTTTAAGTAGACAGCATACAGTAAACAGGCTGAGATCCAGGCAACGTAGTGGCCCACATACATCCCTGCCGCTGTGGTCCAACCTGATGTTGCTGATTTAGCAAAACGAAAAACGCTTAAATCTGACATGCCAATATGCATCGCAGCATTGCACAACCAGGACCACATGAGAACATGCCAGAATGTATATTTTAACTGGCCCGGGAATGGATCTGTTCCTTCACCCCAAATATTCCAAAAGTCAGCCCATGAGTGTACTTCCAGTTGACCAAGTGCTACTATTCCGGCGGCAATAAATCCGATTACAATAACAGGTGACATCCAGTTAGCGGCTTTTGAAACGGTATTGTAACCCTTTGCTGCAATAACTGATATCATAGCCCCTAAAAGTATTACAACAACAATCCATAGCGGGCCATTGGGCAGGTTGTCGGTAAGTCGTGGCATGGGCATATCAAAGGGTATTCCTACAGCTGTGGCAGAAACTGTAACCATAGCACCCGCCAGAAAGCAGAACAAGAGTCCATTGGCCAGGTTGTAGATTACAACCAACTTTTTACCACTTATTTGCTCAAGCTGATAATAGAGCGTCAACCTGCGCTTGATTGCAATTTCAGCCGTTAGGTACCGCCAGGACAATACTGCCAATAAATTACCTAATAATAATCCTACGATCAGGTCAAAAGCACTGACTCCAGCCGTAAGAAAAAGCGGGCCAATCATGAATTCTGTCCCGGCAGCATGTTCCCCTGCATACATTCCTAAAAAACTCCTCCATCCTTTGAGCTTACTTTGAGGAACTGGCTCACGTTCGAATTCTGAGCTTTTTGGCTGGTTGGTTAATTCAGTCATTATGGTTCAATATGGATTCTCGTCGATTGGGTGAAGATAGGGGGATTTGCATGATCTGAAAAATCCTGTTTGATGTCTTTGGCCGCAACACAATTCATTTGAAAACAATTTGACCAAATTCATGCAAATGGTGCCGCCATACTTGCCATTCATGTGATCCCTTGGAAGCATCCCAAACGTGATCAATACCTTGGTTCGTCAGATCCGAATGAAAATTTTGAGCACCTGTCCATAGAAAATCCAATTCTCCGCATCCAACCCAGAGCAATTGGCCCCGAGCATTAAATTCTTTATCATTTGCAAAGACTCCATTATAGGATGTCATTACATCAAAATTTCTATGTCCTCCACTAAATGAACCAATTATTCCAAAAAGATTTGGGTTACTCAAACCAATCCTCATGGCCTGACCTGCACCCATTGATAGCCCAGCGATTGCCCTATTGGGTTTATTGGTTAATACCCTGAAGTCTTTCTCAATAATCGGGATTACATCTTCGATTAAAAAAATTTCAAAAGCATTGTCCGCACCTGACGGTCGATGAGGATTCTCCGCCCCCAACCTTGCTGCATAACCATTATTCATTACTATGATCATCGGCTGTGTTTTTCCCTCTGCAATCAGATTGTCTAATATGATATTGGCTTTACCCTGCATGGTCCAGCCCAACTCACTTTCTCCAGCACCATGTTGGAGATACAATACTGGGTACTTCTTATCAGGGTTCTGGTCATAACCGGGAGGTGTATAAACGATGCATTTCCGGAATGTACCGGTAACATCTGACCAAAAATGATGGTATCGTATCTCACCAATCGGGATGTCATTTTTTGGATAATAATAATCCAATGTTTTAGACGGAACCTCCAAACCGCTTGTCCATTTACCCCAGCCAAAATACTGCTGACTTGCCGGGTCACTACACCTGAACCCATCAATACTCAATTCGTAGTAATGGAATCCCGGCCTGCACGGCAGGGTGGTCACTGTCCAGATCCCTTCTGAATTCTTTGTCATTAGGTATTCTTTTGCTCCCATCGCCAGAGTGTCGCTTAAGTTGATTATTTTGACTTCTTTGGCATTCGGTGCATTCACAGTAAATGTTACCCTGTTTTGATCATCAATTTGATGGCTCTTCATCATTTGAGCCCAGGAATTGCTGAATACGATGGCCATTAAAACGGTTAAAGGAATGCAATGAGTGTTTTTCATTTTTACGGATGGTTATCAGCAGGCCATTCCCACTGAAATCATTTTTTATGATCTAATATCAATGTAACATTATGATCATTTGGCCTTTTTCACAAGGGAATTTATGGAAACACAGGAAATTGTTTGGAGCTTTGGTGAGCATCTAAAAATAAAATAAAACGAGTAAAAATTGAGATGGAAATTTTAGACAAAAAGTACCAATACGTCGATTACCTCTGGGATCAAAAACGAGCTCAGGAAATTGAAAATGACCAAATAGCATTACTACTGTATCGTTCAAATATCCTGGGAGCTGATTTGAGGATCACAAACTTTGGTGGGGGCAATACAAGTTGTAAAACCATTGAAAAAGATCCTCTCACTGGCGAAAATGTAGAGGTAATGTGGATTAAAGGCTCTGGTGGTGATATCGGCACGCTTAAAAGGGACGGCCTGGCAGGACTTTATGTTGACAAATTAAAAGCGCTTAAAAATATCTATAAAGGCCTGGAACATGAAGATGAAATGGTGGAGCTTTTCTACCACTGTTTGTTTGACCTGAATTCAAAAGCGCCATCTATTGACACGGCCCTTCATGCTTTTCTTCCTTACAAACACATCGATCACCTGCACTCTGATGCGGCCATTGCAATTGCTGCTTCAAAAAATGGTGAAGAATTAATGAAAGAAATCTATGGGAACGATTTTGCCTGGGTTCCCTGGCAAAGACCCGGATTTGACCTTGGGTTGCAACTGGAGGCCGCCGATGCTAAAAATCCCAATTTGAAGGGATTGTATTTAGGGGGACACGGTTTGTTCACCTGGGGAGAAACGGCTTATGAATGTTACATCAATTCCCTTGAAGCAATCGAAAAAGCGAGTGTTTATCTAAAAGCAAATGAAGGTAAGAGAAGGCCTGTTTTCGGTGGAGAAAAAGTAAAATCACTCAGTGAAGCCAAACGAAGAGACCAGGCTGCTATGATTGCACCTTTGCTTCGGGGCCTTGCTTCGAGCCATGCCCGAATGATCGGCCATTTCAGCGATGATGAAAAAGTGTTGGAATTTATCAACAGCGAAGATTTGTCAAGACTCGCACCACTTGGTACAAGTTGCCCTGATCATTTTTTGAGAACTAAAATTCGTCCCCTACTATTGGAATTACCCGGGGATGCTGATCTCTCCGATTTAAATACCATTAAAACGAAACTTGAACCGGCATTCGAGGCATACAGGCAGCAGTATTCAAAGTATTACAATGATCATAAGCGGGTAAACAGCCCTGCTATGCGTGATCCCAACCCGGTGGTGATCCTGTGGCCCGGAGTCGGCCTGTTCACTTTCGCAAAGAATAAGCAAACCGCCCGTGTAGCCAGTGAATTTTACATCAATGCGATCAACGTAATGAGAGGTGCTGAAGCAGCGTCTGAATACGTAGCGCTTCCGCTTCAGGAAGCATTCGATATTGAATACTGGTTACTTGAGGAAGCAAAACTTCAACGGCAGCCCAAAGAAGTTCCAATGTCAAGGAAAGTCGTCATTGTAACAGGTGGAGCTGGTGGTATTGGAAAAGCCATTGCTGATAAACTGGCTGAAAATGGAGCTTGCGTTGTAATTACTGATGTTGATGAAGACAGGGCAGCGAGCGCTTTTGCAACATATAAGAAGGATATTGCTACTTATTCAGCAATGAATGTAACAGATAAAAATAGCATTGAGACTGCATTCAAAACAGCATGCCTTGAATTCGGAGGTGTTGACATTGTTGTACATTCTGCAGGTCTGGCCATATCAAAATCGTTGTTGGACACGACAGAGAAGGACTATGACATCCTGATGGACGTATTGGCTAAAGGCCAATTCAATGTTGCCCAGGCCGGTGTTGTAATTATGAAAATACAGGGGCTGGGTGGCGACCTTATCAACATTGTGAGTAAGAATGCCCTCATGTCCGGGCCCAATAATGTGGTATATGGCGCAGCCAAGGCAGCGCAGGCACACATGTCGAGATTATTGGCAGCAGAATTGGGTCCTGATAAGATAAGGGTCAACTCGGTGAATCCCGATGCGGTAATAGAAGGAAGTAAAATTTGGGAGGGTGCCTGGGCTGAAGGCCGGGCAAAAGCTTACAACGTCAGGGTTGATGAACTCCCGGCATACTATGCAAAGAGAACCCTGCTCAATGAAATTGTGACTGCAGAGGATATCGCGAACGCTGTGTTTGCATTCGTCGGGGGACTCTTGAATAAGAGTACTGGTAATATGATTAATGTTGATGGCGGTGTCAGCGCTGCTTTTGTTAGATAGAAAACTGGTAAATTGTAATTTCCAATTAAGCTTTTAAAAGGCATGATTAAACCGGAACAAATTATCGAGATCAATAAAGATTCAATTGACGAACATAATTGGAATTTTGACAACCTCTCTACCTGGCTGAACTCGTGTGGACTTATTGTAGAGGATATCATTGCCAAACTAAACGATTTACAAATTGCCATACCAAGTTGGGCCCTCGGCACCGGAGGCACCCGTTTCGGAAGATTTCCCGGTGGTGGAGAACCTTCTTCCCTGGAACAGAAGATTCAGGATGTGGGGCTTTTGCATCAGTTGAATGCATCCAGTGGAGCCATCAGTTTGCACATTCCATGGGACATTCCGGAAAATGCTGAGAAAATTGGAGAATTAGCGGCAAGCTATAATCTGAAATTTGATGCGGTAAATTCCAACACCTTCCAGGACCAGCCAGGTCAGAAGCACACTTATAAATTTGGTTCACTGTGTGATGTTGACGGGCAAGTGCGAAAGTTGGCCATCGATCATAACAAAGAGGTGATTGACCATGGCATTGCTCTTGGTTCCAAGGCAATTACTGTCTGGTTGGCGGATGGCTCATCATTTCCAGGTCAGAATAATTTCAGGGAGGCCCTGGAAAGAACCTACGCGTCTTTAGCAGACATCTACAACCACCTCCCGGATGACTGGACCATGTTCATCGAGTACAAACCCTATGAGCCCAATTTTTATTCAATGGTCATTCCTGATTGGGGCACTTCCCACTTACTGGCCAACAAACTGGGGCCAAAAGCATTGACCCTGGTTGATTTAGGGCATCACCTGCCCAATACCAACATTGAACAAATTGTGGCCATCCTGATGATGCAAAATAAACTGGGTGGTTTTCATTTCAACGACAGCAAATACGGAGACGATGACATCACGACCGGTTGTATAAAACCTTACCAGCTCTTTCTCATTTTTAATGAATTGATTGATGGGATGGAAAGTACCAAAAATCCTCCCCTATCTTGGATGATTGATGCCAGTCACAACCTCAAAGATCCGTTGGAAGATCTCATCCAATCCACGGAAGCAATAAAAATTGCATTTGCCCAGGCGCTTTGTATTGACAGGCCCGCTCTAAAAGAAGCACAATCGAAATCGGATGTCAGCCTCGCACAACAAATCCTGCAAAACGCCTTCCGAACGGATGTCAGGCCGCTTCTTGCAGAATCAAGACTTCGTCAGGAAGCGGCAATCGATCCCCTTGATGCATTCAGAAAACTTGGAATACGTAAAACTCTGATCGACGCCCGCGGAGCAGATTCCATCGCAACTGGATTGTAGCATGTCTCAAGAGGAAGTAACCATCATTTTTGACATAGGAAAAACCAACAAGAAGCTTTTCATTTATGACGAAAAGCTTAACGAGATATTTCATCATCAGGAAAACTTTGATGAAGTTGAGGATGATGATGGCTACCTCGGAGATGATTTGAATGCTTTATCGGAATGGATGAAATCTTCCGTTCGGCAAATAATTGAAAATGGTAAATACCAGGTTAAAAAGATCAACATCTCAGCCTATGGTGCTTCCATGGTTCATCTGGATGAAAGTGGTCAAATAGCTTCCCCTTTTTATAATTATACAAAACCCTTACCTGATGAGTTTTATGACCGGTTTTTTAAACTGGTTGGGGATTCTGATCAGTTTTCAGTGGAAACTGCCAGCCCAATGTTGGGGATGCTCAATTCCGGCTTTCAGCTTTTTTACCTCAAACACTATAAACCTGAAATAGCGAAAAAAGTCTCTGTTAGCCTCCATTTTCCTCAGTTTTTAAGCTACCTGTTCACAGGTAAAATGGTATCAGAATCAACAAGCATCGGATGTCATACCGCTCTCTGGGATTTTGCGACCATGCAATATCACTCCTGGGTTAGGAATGGGGGTTATGAAAGCCAGTTAGCTCCAATTGTACCAACCAATCAGACCTATACGATTGATCTTTTTGGCCGGCAAGTTGAAGTAGGTGTCGGGATTCATGACAGTTCATCCGCCCTTATCCCCTATTTAATCAGTATAAAAGAACCTTTCAATTTACTTTCAACCGGCACCTGGAGTGTGAGCATGAATCCCTATAATAACGCACCACTTACAAAGGATGAATTCAAGCGGGATTGTCTCAATTTCATCAGCTATGCTGGTAAACCGGTTAAGGCATCGAGGCTTTTTATGGGTGAAGAACTGAAGCACCAGGTGATGAAAATATCCGAATATTTCAACTGCGATTATGAACGCTACCTATCGATCAAAGTTGATCCGCAATTCGTTGATAAGCGCAAGACCAAAAAGCAGCTTCTATTCAATTATGGTTTTTTAAAACCTCATCTTTTTGGCTATCAATTAAATGAATCAGAGAACCTCTCCATCTTTCAATCATTTGAGGAAGCCTACCTGCAACTCATAGATGAACTAACAGATTTACAGGTCATGTCATTACAATTGACCATTGCCAATTCCGGTGTGAAGTGTATGTATGTTGATGGTGGCTTCGCATCCAATGAACCTTTCATCCAGAGGCTGGCAAATAAACTACCTGAGTTGAAGATATTCACAAATTCATCGGCCTCCGGTTCAGCGATGGGAGCGGCGCTACTCGCCAATGATCAACATGAGGATCAATTTACACTTAAGAATTGCGTGCGGCACTTGCCTTTCCTCTGATCTAATCACTTGAATCATCCTTCCACCATACACCGCACTTTTGCAGAATTTAAAAAGCGGTAATACCAGTAACCGGAATCTTTGATGATCCTCCGGTTGGTGTTAAAATCAGTATATACGAGGCCAAATCGTTGCGTATAACCCTCTGCCCATTCAAAATTTATCGAGGAGCGTCCAAATAAAGAATCCGGTAACATTAGACCCTTCTCTTCTTGCCCGCAGGACTGCATTCAAATAAGTTTATGAATTGAATACGGTGCAAATCCCTGACCTTATCAGCATCAACTATATCCTCAAAAGCAGCACCATTCTCTGTGAGAATGAACTCCTTTATTTGGTCATAGCGACCAAATTTCTTCAATATGTTATAGATCCTGTTTGGATAAACTTCCCAATTCATGGTGGTAATGGGAACATTGCGTTGATCAGCGTTCACGATTTGTCCTTTGATGTAGGTTATGAGGTAACTATGCTTCACTACCTCTCGCGTATTAAATTAAGCAAGGGGAACAAAGGCTTTTCTGTAGGAATGTTTTCAATTAATGGTAGGGGTTGTTCCTGCAGTACTTTGTCAACTATAAATTGAGTTTCATCCGGAAAATAGACGGGGATGTATTGTTCAGTATCAACCCATTTTAGAATATTCTTGATGTTTTTTTTCCTAAGCTTCTTAATGACAGGCACCCCCATTTTTTTGAGCCCTTCCGCATTAAAATGTTGTTCGAACTGGCCCTTCATTGGGATCACCAATAGCTTTTTGCACAAGTAAAGCGCCTCTGCCGGAGTCTCAAAACCGGCGCCACAGAGTACGCCCCTGGAAGATGCCATGCTGCGAATAAATGCCTCTGCATTGATTGGGGAAATCTTTACATTATCAATATGATAGGTTTTAGTGGTGTGCTTGGAAAATACTTCCCATCGGACCTTTTTCATTTGAGAAAGCACTTTCAATAATTTACCATCCCCATAAGCCGGGAGATAGACCGTATAATGGTTCTCATCTAAGATATCCTGGTTTCTAATCTCTTCCCTGATAATTGGGGTGAATATATTATCATCATATTTTTTAAAGTGGAAGCTGTAGTAGCTGCTGCATGGTGCATAATACCTTAACACCAACCAACCAATTGGATCATTATGGTGTGGCATTGGGACTTTCTTTGACCGGAGAGAACTCTGATGGCTTAAACCAACGCACCTTTTACCCCGGAGTTTACATGCCCAGGCAGAGATCGGTTCAAAGTCGTTGATGACGAGGTCGTAATCCTGAACGGGGCATTCTCTGATTTCTTTCCATACCTCCCTGGTTCTGCATGATTGATAAGTCGAAAGCATGTCTACACCACCTTTCTTACCGAAAATAAAGCTTAACCCTCTCAAACGGTATTTGACCTCAAATGGTAATTCAATGTCAGCCTGGATACCACTTACCAGTATATCCACTTCTGCTCTTTTCATTAAAGCAGGAATAACATCTTTTGCCCTGCTCAAATGCCCATTACCGGTACCCTGAACTGCATATAGGATCTTCATAAGTTTGGGTTTTTAGTTGAGCCTATTAACGACATTTCCATGAGCATTTAACCGAATAGTTCTTTAGATGTATTGTCTGACAGGTAGTTCATTCATGTGTCCTCCGAACCTACAAAATATCATTTTGTCTTGATTGACTTACCGCTCAAATGTAGACACTTGAAGTATTCTTCTGCACTATGCCAAAACATCCTTCACAACCTTTCCATGTACATCTGTCAGTCGATAACGCCTCCCTTGAAACTTATAGGTAAAACGTTCATGGTCAATTCCCAGGAGATGCATAAGCGTTGCCTGGAAGTCGTGAACGTGAACCGGGTTTTCGACAATGTTATAGCTGAAATCATCGGTCCTTCCATAGCTGATACCAGGTTTCACGCCCGCTCCTGCCATCCAGATGCTGTAACATTTGGGATGATGGTCTCTGCCATAATTGGTTTTCGTGAGAGCACCTTGTGAGTAGTTGGTTCTCCCAAACTCTCCTCCCCAAATGACCAGGGTATCTTCCAGCATGCCTCGTTGCCTGAGATCCTGGACAAGGGCTGCTGAAGCTTGATCTGTTTGTTTGCAGGAACGCTGGATATTCGCCGGAAGATTGTCATGATGATCCCAACCTCTGTGATAGAGTTGGATGAATTTCACCCCTTTTTCTGCCAATCTTCTTGCCAGTAGGCAATTGGCGGAAAAGGTGCCTGGTATTTTGGCGTCCGGGCCATACAGATCATAGATATAGTCTGGTTCACCGCTGGTATCTGTGATCTCCGGAACGGAGGTCTGCATGCGAAAGGCCATTTCGTACTGGGCAATTCTGGCTTCAATCTCCGGGTCCTGAAAGGTCTCGAATTGTCGTTCCTGCATTTGCCTGAGGAAGGCCAACTGCTGCTTCCGGTCTCCTTGTTGGATGCCAGGAGGATTGCTGAGGTACAGAACCGGTTCTTTCCCCGCCAGAAACCGAACCCCTTGATGCTGGGAGGGCAAAAACCCATTGCCCCAAAGACGGGAATACAATGGCTGACCACCACTGGATTTTGTGATCAGGACGATAAAGGCCGGAAGGTTCTCATTGTCACTTCCAAGTCCATAATTGACCCATGAGCCAATCGAGGGTCGCCCCGGAAATTGAGAACCCGTCTGCAGGAAGGTAACTGCCGGGTCGTGATTAATGGCATCAGTGTACATGGAGTTAATCATGCACATCTCGTCCGCAATCCCGGCCGTATGTGGCATCAGTTCACTCATCCATGTTCCAGACTTCCCGTGCTGTTGGAAAGCAAATTGAGAACCAGCCAGCGGAAAAGAAGTCTGACCTGCTGTCATGCCAGTCAATCGCTGTCCATTTCGTACCGACTCTGGCAGTTCTTCCCCATTCATTTTATTGAGCAACGGCTTCGGATCAAACAAATCAATCTGAGAAGGGGCACCGCTTTGGAGCAGATAGATCACTCGCTTGGCCTTGGGTGCAAAATGCGGCAAGGAAGATAGTCCTCCTCTGGAAGAGGCTGTTTCTGCAAACAGACCCGCCGGATTCATAAGAGAAGCTAATCCCAGGGAACCAAGGCCAAGAGCGGACCTGGCCAGGAAGTCTCTGCGACTAGGTATTGGTTGGTATTTGTTACAGTCTGACATGATTCATCTTTTCATATATGCTTCGTCAAAATTCATCAGCGCATTGGTGACAATAGCTAATGCGGCGGTTTTGGTCTGGTCCAATTCTTCGGCCAACGGATATTCTCCTATCGCGAGGAGCGCTGTGACAGCCGTAGGATCTTCCTGATACCTATCCAGCGCCAGTTGATATTGTTGCCGGATCAGTTCCAGCTCTTCCGGATTCGCTTTTCGTCCAAATAACAAGCGAAATCCATACTGGGCTTGTTCTTCAAGGCTCTTTCCTCCTTCCAGTTGCATACGTTGCGCCAGCACTCTTGCAGCTTCTACAAACTGCGGATCATTAAGCAGGACCAGAGCCTGTAAGGGGGTATTGGTATTTTCTCGTTTGGCGACACAGGTCAGTCGGTTGGGGGCATCGAAAGCAGTCATGGCCGGATGGGGAGTCGTGCGACGCAGATAGGTATACATGCTCCGTCTATACAAGTCCTCTCCCGAATCCACTTCATAAGGCCCTGAAGCCAGTACCCCAAAATCCCAAACACCTTCAGGCTGATAGGGTTTGACACTGGGTCCTCCCACCTTAGGGGTGAGCAGACCACTGGCAGCAAGTGCATTGTCCCGGATCATCTCGGCCTGCAGCCGATAACCTGGTGCATGAGCGAGGTATATATTTTTGGGGTCGGCCTGTCTGTGCTCGAGAGTAGCAATGGAAGACTGTCGATAGGTGGCCGACATGACCATGGTCTTCAAGAGTTCTCGGACATCCCAGCCACTCTTGACAAAGTTCAGGGCCAACCAATCCAGCAGCTCGGGGTGGCTGGGCAAAGCACCCTGCGTCCCAAAATCGTGGGTCGTTTCGACGATGCCTCTCCCAAAGATCATCTGCCAGTATCGGTTAACCGCTACCCGGGCAGTCAGGGGATTTTCTTCATCTACCAACCACATTGCCAGACCCAGGCGATTTTTGGGGAAGGAGTCCGGAAAGGGCATTACCGTTTCCGGTGTCCCTGCCTCAACCTCATCTGTGGGGGCATCATACTGGCCACGATTCAGGACAAAAGTTTTTCTTGGCGTGGGCATATCCTCCATGACCATGATCTCAGGAATTTCTTTGCTAAGTGCCAGTCTTTCCAGCAGCAACCGGGATAATTCTTTGCTGAAATTCCGGTATGCCTTATCATCGTTGTGGAGGTAATGATCCAGCAGTTCTTCCTCTGCTATGGACGTTGAATGAAGCGTTGCCTTGGTTTGTTGGGTATAGTAGGCTGCCACTTCAGCAGGACTAAGATATTTCCGAAAAATGGCTACCTCATCGATGCTGCCTGTAAATACACCATTTTCTCCCGTGTGGTAGCGTCCACTTCGAAATACCATCATTGGGCGTTGGGCAAATTCTTTGTTCTTCAGCCCATCCCATCTTCGAACAATTGTACCATACAGGTGATCATTGTTAATGAGATGCCCGACCTTTTTTCCATCGATATACAGATTAAGTCCATTTGCCTCGCTGGAGCCGTCATAGGTAAAAAGAATGTGATGCCACGCATTTTTTGGAACAGAAACGGTCGATGTGATCTGCATATAGTTATGAGGGCGGATGCTAACCAGGCTCACGGAGGGACGGTTGAGGCTGTCAAAAAACAAATCCCATCCTCGCCAGGCATTCCCCAATTCTCCTGAAGTGCCCATGATTGTCTGGTTTTCTCCTTCTTTTTCAGTGAAAACCCAAGCCCCTGCCGAATAGGCTTCGTTGACTTCGAAGGTGCCGACATCCTTGAGAAAAACAATATCGGTTTCATGGGAAGACCTTAGCGCATTCGCAATTTTTCCAGGAACCACTTCGGGAGTTCCACAAGCGAGGGAGCCGGAATTATTGTCTACCTTCTGGTTGATGGGGCTGTTGTTTTGACTCCTGTGAACGACTGGATGCTCCGTTTTGTAAGGAGACAGCGTTTCAAATGGAAAGTTGGCATCCGGCTTCGGCGGGCGAATATTCCGGTCAGCAAGCTTTTGAATAAATTCTTTGCTGGCGGCCACTTCAGCTTTGGAAAGCTGTTGCTGCTCCCGTATCTGAGCAATCTTCTCCTGTACTTCTGTCAGTTGAGTTTCTGTTTCACCGTCAGGCAACAATAACACCGGTCCGGATGCAAACATAGGGCCTGATCCTCCTTCCTCAATCCGAAACTCATTGACCATGCCGATTTCCTTGAGATTATTGAAGAAAGCAGTCATTTGGTAGTACTCTTTTTGGGAAATGGGGTCGAATTTGTGGTCGTGGCAAGTGGCACATTCCAAAGTCAGGCCCAGAAATGCAGTGGCCGTGGTATTGGTTCTGTCCTGCACATATTTCTGCCGGTATTCTTCATCCGGAATTCCCCCTTCTGAACTGGTGGGGTGATTACGATGAAAGGCGGTAGCTAGTTTTTGATCCCGTGTTGCATTGGGCAACAGGTCTCCTGCTATTTGCTGGGTGATGAATGCATCATAGGGCATGTTTTCGTTGAAAGCCCTTATTACCCAATCTCTCCAGGGCCAGTTGTATCTTTCTGCATCAAAATGCATACCTTGAGTGTCTCCAAATCGGGCTACATCCAGCCAATCCATGGCCATGCGCTCAGCATGCGCGTCTGTGTCAAGGAACTTATCTACAAGGGTTTCATACGCTTTCGGGGAGTCGTCTTTCAGGAATGCATCTATTTCTTCAAGGCTTGGGGGCAGGCCCCGCAAATCAAAACTTACCCTTCTGATCAGCCGTTCTTTGTCTGCCTCTTCCGAGTGTGACAGGCCTTGCTCATTCAATTTGGCCAGTATAAAGTTGTCGATGGGGTTGATGATGGCCGGACCTTCCATCTGAGGAATTACTGGTTGCTGGGGAGGACTAAATGCCCAGTGTTCCTTCCATTCGGCTCCTTGCTTGATCCATTTGGTAATCAATGCTTTTTCCCTGGTAGAAAGGCTGAGATTGGATTCAGGTGGAGGCATTTGGAATTCCGGATCCACGGAGATGGTCCTCTCCCAAGCCACACTCCTGCCCGGGTTTCCCTTCACAAAAGCGTGGCCCCCTGACACATTCAATTTGGCAAACGCCACCTCCTCCAGGTCCAGTCTAAATTCCGCTTTTCGGGCATTCTCATCCGGGCCATGGCATTTATAGCATCGATCTGAAATGATTGGTTTGATGTGAAAATTGAAATCAATAATATCTGGAAGGTCATTATAAACAGCAGCTATTTCTTTCGGTATTGGTGTCTGACAACGACCCAGGATAAATAGCAAAATGATCGCAATTAAAATGCAGTATCCTTTAGGAATAAATATAGCTTTTGGCCTCATTGCATTCAATATACGCAAAACTATATGAAGATGGAAGCTTTCCAAATCGAATCATTTTGTCAGTTACGTTTTAATAAGATCTTGGATAGCGGTGCTCAATACCAAACCATGTTAGATCTCCAGAATTGCATTCGGGTTAAATGTACTTAAGAAGCTGAACTATCGCTTCCCAGTATTTGGAAATTGCTCCGGCCGATCATAATCCCATATCAGTTGTTATACAAATCTTCAATCAGGTTATTAGGTTTCGGATCAATTCCAGAGCCAGCCCCGGTGACTTTTCGGGTTTGAGTCGAATAAAACTGAAAATCTATCCCTTTTTCAGTCCTTTGAGGAAGCCTATCTGCAACTCATGAATGAATTTACAGATCTGCAGGTCATGTCTCTGGATCTGACTATCGCAGATTCAGGCGTGAAACAAGTTTATGTTGATGGAGGATTTGCATCCAGCGAACCTTTCTTTCAGGGGCTCGCTATTAAGTTGCCGGAAATAAAAATATTTACCAATTCATCAGCTTCTGGTTCCGCAATGGGCGCAGCGCTGCTTGGCAATGATCAAGTTCAGGATCAATTTAGACTTAAGAATTGCGTGCGGCACCTGCCTGTCCTTTGATAACAATATCACTTCTGCACAAGACACCGCACTTTTGAAGAATTTAAAAAGCGGTAGTACCAGTAACCGGAATCCTTGATGATCCTTTGGTTGGTTATAAAATCTGTATAAACAAGACCAAATCGTTGTGTATAACCCTCAGCCCATTCAAAATTATCGAGGAGCGTCCAAATAAAGTATCCGGTCACTTTTACCCCTTCATTTTTTACCCGAAGTACGGCATCCAGATAAGATTGAATGAATTGGATGCGGTCCAAATCCCTAATCTTACCTGATATAACACTATCTTCAAAAGCAGCTCCATTCTCAGTGACAATCAACTCTTTTATCTTGTCATATTTACCAAATTTTTTCAAGATATGATAGATAGCGCTTGGATAAACTTCCCAATTCATCGTAGTAATTGGAACATTGCGTTCATCCGCATTGACAATTTGTCCTTTGAGGTAAGGAATAAGATAACTGTGCTTCACCACTTCATGCGTATAGTTTTGAATGCCAATAAAATCAAACTCAAAAATCATCATTGAATCATCATCTGCCTTCATATAATCCTCTACCCGTTGGACAAGGGGTAGGTCCCTCACTGGATAGCCCAATCCAATTGTAGGTTCAATAAAAAGCCTGTTGAGTAAAGCGTCAAATCTTTTTGCAGTAGTTATGTCATTTTGAGTATCTCCATAAGGGTCAATGTGTGAACAGGAAAAAGTTGTCCCAATTTTGGCTTTATATACTTCATTTCTCAGTATCCTGCCTCCAATGCCCTGGCAAAGTGTAGCGTGATGCATCGCAGGAATGAAATTACTCAATCCTTTACGGCCCGGAGCGTGATATGCCAGGAAGTACCCTGCCCCGGTAAAGACCATCGGTTCATTTAAAACCATCCAATGCTTAACCCTGTCTCCAAAATTCCTGGCGCAAAGATTTACATAATCCTCAAACCAATTCAGCATTTCACGACTGGTCCAGCCACCCTTTTGCTCCAACGCCAGAGGCAGATCCCAGTGATAGAGCGTAACCCATGGCGTAATTCCTTTTTCCAAACAGGCATCAATCAACCGGTTATAAAAATCAATTCCCTGCTGATTGACCTTCCTGGTTCCATTTGGCAGTAATCTTGACCATGAGATGGAGAACCGATAGTTAGGAATATTAAGCTGATCAATTATTTCAATATCAGATTCAAAAGTGTGATAGTGATTGCAAGCATCATTGCCATTGCTACCATCTTTGATTTTATTCTTGTTCTTCACGAATTCATCCCAAATTGACAGGCCTTTACCGCCCTCATTCATCCCCCCTTCGATTTGATATGCCGCGGTAGAAACTCCCCAATAGAAGTCTTCTCCAAAATCATCAATTGAATAAATCACTAATTATTAGTTTTTAAATTGAGAAATGGGAACAAAGGCTTTTCTGCAGGAATTCTTTCAATTAATGGCAGAAGTTGCTCTTCCAATACTTTGTCAACAATGAATTGAGTTTCATTTGGGAAATAGACTGGAATATGATGGTCTGCATCAACCCATTTCAGGATATTCTTGATGTTCTTTTTGCTAAGTTTTTTAATCACCGGAACTCCCATTTCTTTTAGCCCTTCAGCATTAAAGTGCTGTTCGAACTGGCTCTTCATTGGAATTACCAATAATTTCTTACCTAGGTAGAGCGCCTCAGCAGGAGTCTCAAAACCAGCACCGCACAAAACGCCCGCAGAAGATGCCATACTTCGACTAAATGATTCGGAATTAATTGGAGAGATAATTACATTTTCCACATTGTAGGTTTTGTCAGCGTATTTTGAAAAAACCTCCCATCTTACCTTTTTTATTTGAGAAAGAACCCTTAGCAGTTTGCCATCTCCATAAGATGGAAGATAAACGGTGTAGTGTTTCTCATCTGTGATTTCCTGATTTCGAATCTCCTGCCTAATAATTGGAGTAAAAATATTATCATCATATTTTTTAAAGTGGAAGCTGTAATAACTGTTGCATGGTGCATAATCCTTTAATACAAACCAACCGATTGGATCATTGTGTGATGGTATTGGAACTTTCTTTGACCGAAGGGAACCCTGATGGCTTAAACCGATGCACTTTACGTCTCTGAGCTTACAGGCCCATGCCGAGATGGGCTCAAAATCATTGATGACAAGATCGTAATTCTGAACAGGACATTTTCGAATTTCATTCCATACCTCCCTTGTCTTGCAAAACCTATAAGTGGAGAGTATATCAACACCGCCCTTTTTACCAAAAATGAAACTTATACCCCGATACCTGTATTTGACATAAAATGGCAATTCTATATCAGCTTGGATACCACTTATCAATATATCTATGTGTGCCCTTTTCATTAAAGCAGGAATTACATCTTTTGCTCTGCTCAAATGCCCATTCCCGGTACCTTGAATTGCATATAGGATTTTCATTTTGGATTTTTTAATGAAGTAGTTAAGGACATTTCCTGGAGCATTCTACCAAATAGTTCTTTGGGTGTCTTGTCTGACAGGAATTCTTCAGCCCTATAAAGGACATCTATTGTATCGGTAAATTCCTGGTCTGAATAGCTGTAAATCCTCCACTTACCTTTGTTGTATTCAAGTGAGGTTAAATTTTCAATCCAATCCCCTGAATTTAAGTAAGTTACTATACCACGCCTGGTGTTGTAAACTTTTATCTCCGGTTTATGAATGTGTCCGCAAATGACATGGGTATATCCATTCTCCGCAGCTATTTCGGTGGCGGTGAGTTCGAATTTATTTGCAAACTTGACAGCACTTTTAACACTGTCTTTCACTTTTCTGGATAAGGAAATTCGTCTCTTACCAAAAAATTCACTGATAAAATTGATTACCTGATTAATCAAGATAAGAAAATCATATCCATAAGCGCCAAACTTTGCAAGCCATTTTGAATGTTGCATGGTAACGTCAAAAATATCTCCATGAAATATCCACACCTTCTCATTTTTTAGATTCAAAACAAGCTTGTTTTCTATGTGAAAGGATCCTACTTTGAATCCTTCGAACTTCCGAAGCATTTCATCGTGATTACCAGTTATATAGGTCACCTGAACTTCGTTGGTTATCCACTTAAAAAACTGGCTTATGATTTTCATATGTGTTTTGGGCCAATAACGCTTACTGAATTGCCATATATCCATAATATCTCCATTTAGGATAACATGTTTTGGAGAGATACTCCTGAGATAATTCAGTAGCTCTTTAGACCTACATCCGTAGGTTCCCAGATGAATATCAGACAATACCAGAATATCAACTTTCCTCTTCCTTTTTTCTTCAGACCGCTTCTTCATTTAGTCTTGAAAGGAGAGTGAAGTGGTCTGATGCTTTTAAGAAGAAAATTTAGAATGGTGTTTTCAACCCTTTCTTTCAGGTATTTGAATGCGTCAATTTTTAAATGATTGTTTTCAATTATCAGCTTTTCACCGTTAACTGGTATTGCCTGTTTTATTTCAGAAGAAATCATAGCAGTTTTATGCAAAGCAATAGCATTGCTATTAATCCCTCATTTTCAAATGATTACATTACTGTTAAGGCTTTTTGAACCTATTACCGAATAATTAAGAGATTTATGAAAGAGAATTGCCTAATCCTATCTCAGATTAACCGTTGATTGGCAAAATCAGTTGATCAGTCCTTCAGGAGATCATTATACCCAATAACATCGATATCCAGTTCATCAATCAGCTTCTTGATATCTTTACTAATCAATACCTTCGTTTCACCATCCCTGTCCTCGCCAACATTCTCATAACCAATGTGGTAAATGCTTTCTGTCTCCGCTGTGAGATAGGCAGGATGGGTCACTGTCAGGTATTTCCCCGGTTTCAGGTTTTTTAACACATCAATTAAGCGGCTCATTTTTTCCTGCTCGGAAAACTCATTTCCTGTCCAACGGGGTAAGTTTTCAACACCTTCATTCTGAGGAAAAATCACCAAACCATACTCCTCAGCCAAACGTATCATCAAATCCATGGTTTGATCATTTATGCCCATACAGCCCATATGTCCGGTAAGATGGCTCACCTGCGGTATTCTTTTCAGCGCAGGTTCTATCTGCGCCCTTAACTCCGCTTCCACCTCCATAATATCCCATTTATGATCCATCAATGCCTGGTTGGGGTAACGCTCATCCGGCCTGATTTTGGGATAGAAATAGCCGTTTTCATCAACCAGACTCGGTGCACTAGTAATTGGACGCCATTTAATATTAGACCATTCGCTACTCAGGTCAAGATGGACACCAACATCCAGGTTGGGGTTTTGTTCCAATAATTTAACCGCTTCTTCAAACCAGGGACCAGGCACAATGACCTCAACAGACCTAACTACTCCCTTTTGATAGGCATCAATGCATGCAACATTGGCAGCATGTGAGAAGCCCATGTCATCACCCCGAAAAATGATCTGGGTACGTTGGGCACAGGCCGTCATCAAAAATCCAGAGATTGTACAGAAAGATAGAATTGTTTTAATCATCACTATCAATTTAGGTTGCTTGGTTAAAGGTCGGAAATGACATGTTTGTCACAAATTAATTTCAGTAGTATTAATTTCACCACTTAATTTTAGTCTTGCCGTTTCAAAACTTTCAAAAGTTCGATTATGACAAACAAACGAGTTGCTATCATCACCGGGGCGGGATCAGGTATTGGTAGAAATATTACCATTGGTCTAATTAAGGAGGGCTATCATGTAGTGCTGGCCGGAAGAAAGCTTGCTACGCTCCAGGAAACAATTAAGCTGGCTGGAGCAAACGAGAAAAATAGCCTGGCGGTGTCTACTGATGTAGCCAATCCACAACAGGTAAAGAACCTTTTCGAAAAAACGAAAGCAAAATTTGAAAGATTAGATCTTCTTTTTAACAATGCAGGCATCACCGCCATGCCAGTTCCCCTGGAGCACATCTCCTTTGATGATTGGGTAAGGGTGGTTGGTACGAACCTAACAGGACCCTTTCTTTGCACTCAGGAGGCCTTCAAAATGATGAAAAGCCAGGATCCAATGGGTGGAAGGATCATCAACAATGGATCAATATCGGCCCATGTACCAAGGCCAAGTGCAAGTCCTTACAACATCACCAAAAGTGGCATTACAGGTTTAACTAAATCGACATCGCTGGATGGCAGAGCCTTTAATATTGCCTGTGGTCAGATTGACATTGGGAATGTATCAACAGAGATGACGCAAAAGATGAGTAAAGGGGTATTGCAGGCAGATGGATCACGAGCCACTGAGCCTACTTTTGACATCAGTCACGTTGTAGATGCATTTCTTTACATGGCCAAACTCCCACTAAATGCCAACGTACCTTTTATTACGGTGATGGCCAATGGGATGCCTTATATCGGAAGAGGGTAAGGATGCTTCTAATGGGTGACCTCTTATTTATAACTTTGGCGGTGCTAAATTTTTTCAAAAACGTTTAACAGCTCCATATTTATCAGTTGCTGAATAATTATGAATGGAAATATGAGAATTGCCTTAATTGGATGCGGTAATTGAGGGAAAATGATTTTAAGGGATCTCAAAATGTTGAACTGTGATGTCGTTGTTGTTTCGAAAGCAGAAAAAAGTAGGAAAAACGCAATAGACGGAGGTGCAATTGAGATTTTTAATAGTATCGAAGAAGTAACAAATATTGACGGGGTGGTAGTTGCTGTTAACACAATTTACCATTACCAGGAAATTATCAACGTTCTTCAATCTCAAGGAAACATCCCAATCTTTTGTGAAAAACCCTTATGTGTAAATTCCAGTGAGGCCTATGAACTTTTTAAAAAGGCACCTGACAACCTGTTTGTAATGGACAAATGGAGATATCATCGAGGGATATTAGAATTAGCCCGTCTGGCAAAGGAAGGAACCATGGGCACCCTGAAAGGTATAAAACTGATAAGGAACGGATGGGGTAATCCTCATAATGATGTTGACTGCACCTGGCATCTCCTTCCTCATGATTTATCAATTGTGTTAGAAATTTTGGGGTATATTCCAGAACCGAAGTTTGCCATGTTTGATCAAACAAAATTCGGAATACAAGGTATGTCTGGGTGGATGGCCGATGAAAAATATTGGGTATCATTCGAAGTAAGTGAAAGATACCCCGGGCACAAGCGGAATACAGTGGTCTATTTTGATGAGGGCTTTGCACAACTGACTGATGCATACCATGACAGTATTGAAATATTCTTTACTTCAAATGCACATCTTGGTAAAAAACCAGTTCCTGAGATTCTTTCTTACAAAAATGATTTACCTCTTTATATGGAGTTGAAAACATTTACTAATTTTATAAAAGATGGAAACAAGACAGCTCCAAAAAGTAGTGCTTATGAGGGCTATACAATCGTAAAAACCATAGAAAAGCTCCGCGAAATTGCGAAAATAAGTACATGAAACTACCACTTGGTGTCCTTCTTTCTCCACTAATCAACCATCCTGATGATCGCGGTGTTTTTACTGAAATTTACCGGGAGAGCTGGTCCGAAAATTTTCGAACCATTCAATGGAACCTTGTCAGGTCAGATGCCCAGGTATTAAGAGGTGTCCACGTTCATAAAAAACACTATGACTATTTGACTGTAGTGGTCGGAAGGGTGCTTTTTGGCCTTCATGATTTAAGAACCGATTCACCCACTTTTCAGGATAGCGCTTTTGTTGAAATGAATGAAAATAAACTATAAACATTAATCATACCTCCAGGTGTGGCTCATGGGTTTTATTTTCCGGAACCAAGTGTTCACATCTATGGCGTAAGTGAGTATTGGGACTTAAATGATGAATTGGGTTGTCATTTCCTGGCCAGTGAACTTAACCTGGACTGGCCTGATAAGAATCCGAATATTTCCGAACGGGACAGTGCCCTGGGATCATACCAGGATTTGTTGAATAATTTTTATAAAATGTAGATGCAATCAATAGCTGGTCCAAAAGTAACTGTTGTCATTCCAACGTATAACAGCAGCCACACACTACAGTATGCTATCCAAAGTCTGTTAAACCAATCTTTTAAAGATTTTGAAGCCTGGATAATCGGAGACGCCTGTACAGATGATTCCTCGGCGGTAGTATCTTCATTTCAGGACAAGCGATTGAACTGGTGTAACCTCTCCGAAAATTCCGGTAGCCAACCTGCTCCCAGTAATGAAGGAATCAGAAGGGCCAGAGGAACCTATATCGGATATTTAGAACACGATGATCTCCTAATGCCAAGGCACCTAGAACTTCTCATGAAATGTGCGGAGAGTGGGAAATCAGATTTTGTTTTTAGCGTTACGGTTGAACTATCACCTTCTGGCATCGATGCAATTAGAGCTAAAAGACCCATTGGAGTATCAAAGGAACGCTATTTTACTCCTCCTTCGAGTTGGATGCATAAAAAGAGTTTAGTGAATAGCATCGGTTATTGGGATGAAAACTATTTGAAACTGCTCGAGAATCCTGATAAGGCTTATTTTACGAGGTTACTTTTAAATAGTAAGGCAACGTTATTACCCAGGTTCACTGTTCTAAAGTTTCCCTCACATTTATGGAAATCGTATCTTAATAAGCAAGCATTAACCGATGCTCTCAAAACCAATTGCGAGAAATTAATCAAGGACCCAATTCAATTTGAACTTGACTTGCTTAACCAGGGAGTTACTGAAAGTAGCAAGGTTTTTTCTTCATGGATTATCTTACCCCCGAAACAATGCCTGCACATGTTGTTAAGATATTTTTATGTCCCATTCAGATCAACGTTCAAGAGAAATTTTTTGTTCCATTTATTATTTAATAAGATTTACATTCATAAGCGGAAGAAGTCTTCTAAAAGAAGAGGATTATGAAATTGAATTTGATCCTGGAAATAAACAATCCTCAACAAGAAACTGTATTTTTATCAAGATTAATTTGTCTTTCGAACCGAGCTTGAAACCATTACCTTATTGAAACAATTACAAAATATAGACTATGAAATACTTATTGACTTTTCTCATTGCTGTTTTTACACTGACATCATATGCCCAAACAAAGTCGATTAAAACATCACCCCCACTTTCTGAAACTTCAGCAAACAATGCCGGTATGTCTGATGAAAGATTGGCTCGTATTGACATTATGTTAAATAACGCCATTGAAAAAAATGACATACCAGGAGCAGTTGCGCTTATTGCCAGAAATGGCAAAATTGTCTATTATAAGGCGTTTGGAATGGCTGACAATGAATCAAAAAGAAGTTTGAAACGCGATGATATTTTCAGAATAGC
The DNA here is from genome assembly GCA_027592755.1 of Bacteroidota bacterium. Classification (GTDB taxonomy): domain Bacteria; phylum Bacteroidota; class Bacteroidia; order Cytophagales; family Cyclobacteriaceae; genus JAJCYL01. The sequence continues at coordinate 26,323 of JAQCLE010000027.1, forward strand.
TTCTCAAACAAAAGCCATTACTTCCACAGCAGTGATGATGCTCTGGGAGGAAGGTTTGTTTCAAATGGATGACCCGATTTCGAAATATATACCGGAATTTGGAAAAGCCCGGATATTGGATTCTTTCAATGAGCAGGATTCCTCGTTCACTACGAGGCTGGCTGACACACAAATTACAATTCGTCATTTGATCACACATACTTCCGGAATTGGTTATGGAATGATCGACCCTGATAAACGATTTACTAAAATCTACCAAAAAGCAGGCATTATCGACGCGTTTGCCACTCAGTCTGTAACAATTGGTGAAAATATAAGGAAGCTGGCCCAACTTCCCCTGCACCATAATCCAGGGGAGAAATTCACCTACAGCGAAGGACTTGATGTGCTGGGTTATTTTATTGAAATAGCATCCGGAATGCCTCTTGATGAATTTTTCAAAACGCGAATTTTCAACCCACTTGGTATGGATGACACCTGGTTTTATTTACCAAAATCAAAACAGAACCGATTGGTTAGTGTCCAGACGAAAGAGGATGGGATATGGAGAAAATTCCCGGCTACCCCTTCCTATGATCCTGATTACCCGATTAAGGGCGCCATGAAATTCTTTGCAGGAGGGGCTGGCCTTTCCAGTACTGCAAAAGATTATGCCACTTTCCTTCAAATGTATTTGAATAACGGTGAGCTAAACGGCATACGACTCCTCAGCAGAACAACTGTTCAATTCATAATGGCCAATCAAATTGGAGATCTTTTTGGCAATTCCGGGAGATTTTACGGTTTAGCCTTTGGTGTGCTTGATCAAAAAGGACAAGATATGGGAGGCAGTGGTAGTATGGGGACATTCGACTGGGGAGGGTATTTCAATACCCAGTATTTTGCTGATCCAAAAGAGAAAATTATTGGAATATTGATGAAACAAACACAAGATATTCCGTCAGAAGAAACTGGTTGGAAATTCCGCCAACTGGTTGGGCAGGCAGTAGATGATTAGTAAGACAACCAGTTCCGATAAGGAATCAAAAAGATAAACTAACCTGTACTCTTGAGCATTAATGAGACTTCAAAAAATTTTCTGGGGTGTAATCGTGATTTTAGCAATTTCAATTGGTCTTTATCCCTATTCATATTTGATATTCGATATGAGCCGCGGATTGCTCGGCTCAAAGAGCGAAGAATTACTCTCCAGTCCTTATTGGAATTTCGCATTCTATACGCACATCTATTTGGGAGGTCTTGTTCTTTTAATAGGTTGGACACAATTCGTTAAACGACTACGAGAGAAGAAGATTTGGCTACATAGGACTTTAGGAAAAATATACATTTTGCTTGTTCTGTTAAGTGGTGTTGCCGGACTATATATTTCATTTTACGCAACTGGTGGAGTTGTTACAAAGATTGGTTTTGGAACTCTGGCCCTATCCTGGCTAATAACCACAATAACGGCCTATAGTTTTATAAGAATCAAGGACATTGAAAAACATCAAAACTGGATGATCAGGAGTTATGCGCTAACCTTTGCAGCAGTAACGCTGCGGTTATGGATGCCTATTCTCCCTATAGCCTTTCAATTAGAGTTTATTGAATCTTATAGAATAATATCATGGTTATGTTGGGTGCCCAATTTGGTTTTCGCAGAATTGCTAATTCAAAGAAATTTTTTCAAATATTAGGCTCTTCATAGACCGAAAAGAATGATGGTATTAAAATGAATATTTTGGGCTTCTCATTATTGTAACCTCAATTCTCATTTAATTTTCACTTAAATTTCGATTCCTTCCAAATGATCCAAATTGCAATGCATATCTACAGCGTATGTAGCGCCATCATAAAATAGGAAATAAACACACAGGTTTTCATGAATAAAGAGATTTTCCATGTCTTTAAGGTGATTTCCTGTAAGCCAGGTAAGTAATATCCTCAAAGCCCTTCCATGAATGCTCATCAGGATTAGCTTTTCATCCTCTTTCGACATGATGTATTCCATTGCCTTTTTCTGTCGGTTCATCACATCAACCGGCCCTTCTCCACCACCAATTGATCTGGTGATCTCACCATTTTGCCAGGCGTCCAGTAAATCGCGGTATTCCTTATGTGTGGAGGGATGAAAAAGTTGACCTTCCTTATCACCCCAGCTAATTTCATTCAATTCAGCAAGTTGCTCATGCGGAACACCATCATCGATAAAGGACTGCACTGATTGAACTGTCCTTTGTAACCGTGAACAATATATCTTCTCGAAACCAACATCTTTATAAGCATCATAGAACGCCTTAGCCTGCCTGAATCCTTTGTCATTCAAGGATGAGTCGATCCCGCTACCCTGAACTTTCCCCACCCTATTGTATTCGGTTTCCCCATGTCGGATAACGTATATTTTTTTGGTATTCACCCCTCTTGTAATTTTGTTTGCAAAGCCGCGAAATTAAGCGCAAAAATTACAGGTCAAAAATTTTAACGGTTCTTTAGTTATGTTCACTCCGGGAATTACAGTCGATCAAATAAACCAATTGGGTAAGAAATGCATGGTTGGTCATCTGGGGATTGAAATTACGGAAATAGGTGAGGATTTTATCAGAGCCAAAATGCCGGTCGATGAGCGTACAAAACAACCACTTGGATTACTACATGGTGGCGCTTCGGTGTCTCTTGCGGAAACCCTTGGAAGCATTGCGGCCTCATTTTCTGTTGATCCCTCCAAACAATACTGTGTGGGATTAGACATCAATGCCAACCATATCAGGTCAGTAAAGTCGGGATTCGTTTATGGAACAGCAAAACCATTGCATCTTGGCCGCTCGACACAGGTGTGGGAAATCAAAATAACCAATGAAGAAGACAAACTGGTTTGTATAAGCCGCATCACACTGGCCATCATGGATATTAGAAATTAATGGGTGGAGAACTATCAAATACTGAGTATTCTTTGGCCAGCCATAACCTTGGTGATGCCTTAGGTAATATTTTCCGTACAGCTATAAGACTAAATTTTCCAGTTGCAATGTGGCAATTGCCACTCACCGATGAAATAAAGCTGATTGTTGACCTCTCTGGAAAATCCAGGAAAGTGAAGCCAGTCATAGAGGAACTATCAGAAGGTTTTATAATCGCCCCTTTCTATTCGAATGATGAAAAATCCTCTGAATTTCTAAGTGCAGATTTGGAGTTTTCAAACAAGGACCATCAGTTGAAAGTAAATCCGGTTTTTAAAGATTCCTGGACAACTGAACTGTTTTTTCAGGGCCTTGGTTTTAATGAAAAAAAGGGACAAGACTTTAAACCCTATCACCTCCCGGACAAACGGAAACACACTGCTGAATTTAAAAAAGAAGACTATCTGGATCTTGTAAGAAAAGGAATGGATGAAATCCTGAAAGGAACGTTTAAAAAGGTTGTGCTTTCGAAAACCAAACACATCCAGTTGTTAGATTCATTTAATCCAGTAAGTACTTTCCTAAAACTGACAGCGTCCTATCCGAGTGCCTTCATCAATCTTTGTAGTCTTCCGGGAAAAGGCACTTGGCTGGGAGCCACTCCGGAATTGCTTGTAAGTCAGGACACCAATGGATTGTTTAAAACTGTATCTCTGGCTGGTACACAAATAGCAGTGGAGGGCTCAAATCCCCTGGAGATTGGCTGGACGCAAAAGGAAATTGAAGAGCAAGCGATGGTAGGGCGTTCCATCATTGACTGCTTTAAGAAAATTCGATTGAGGGAATTTGAAGAAGATGGACCAAAAACTTCGAAAGCGGCCAACCTGTATCATCTCAAATCGGAGTATACAGTAGACACAAAGGCTGTAAACTTCCCTCAGCTGGCTTCTGTTATGCTGGAGCTATTACACCCTACGGCAGCAGTTTGCGGTATGCCTTTTGAATCCTCAATGGAGTTTATTCTGAAAAAGGAGAATTATGACAGGGAATTCTATTCCGGTTTTTTAGGACCGGTAAATCTCAATGGTGAATCTCAAATATTTGTCAATCTGCGATGCATGCAACTACTCCAACAAAAGGCAATTCTTTACGCAGGTGGTGGTGTCACTGAAAACTCTGATCCGGTTAAGGAGTGGCAGGAAACGGAGTTGAAATGTAATACACTCCTTGATATCATCAATTAGTCTGAATTAGCCCTCATGATAAAGATTAATATTTAATATGATATTTGTCATAAATTAATTTCCACCACCTTTTATTTGACCATATTCCCATATATCAACAGAAAACAAAATTTTATTCTGTTTGTATGTAACAATAGTTACAAAATCTCATCAGGTCCTGTTCTAAATTCATAGTATGAAATTTAACAGGACAAACAATGAAAAATCTACTGATTCTTGGTGCTGGAACGGCCGGTACCATGATGCTGAACAAGCTCTATAAAAAGCTGCCGGACGATTGGAAAATTACCATCATTGATAAAGACCCTCTCCATTATTATCAACCTGGATTTATTTTCATTCCATTTGGAATTTACAACCCTGAAAGTGTGGTTAAACCGAAGTCAGACTTCTTCCCTAAAGGGACTCATGCAATCTGGGATGAAGTAGTCCGCATCGATGGCGAAACCAACCTTGTTGAACTGAAAAAAGCAGGAGCCTTAAAATATGATCTACTCATTATTGCTACCGGAACAACACCAAGGCCAGAAGAAACACCTGGGTTAAAGGGAGAACTCTGGAACAAGGATATATTTGATTTTTATACGTTTGAGGGGACTTCTAAACTTGCTAATAGGCTCAAAACCTGGGAGGGAGGCGAGCTTGTTATCAACATTGCCGAAAGCATAATCAAGTGCCCCGTTGCTCCGTTGGAATTTGCATTCCTTGCTGATTCTTATTTCAAAGAAAAAGGAATCAGGGATAAAGTCAATATTACTTATACAACTCCCCTTGCTGGTGCTTTCACCAAGCCCAAAGCCACTCAGGTATTAAGCGGGTTGTTGGAGAAGAAGGGAATAAAGGTCATCCCAGAGTTCTATCTGGAGAAAGTAGACAACGAAAAAAAACGAATCATATCATATGACGAGCAGGAAATAGCATTTGATCTTCTCATTTCAATCCCGGTTAACATGGGAGCGGATCTCGTTGAGGAAAGCTCTATGGGAGATGATGATGATTTACAATTTATTCCAACCGATAAGCACACGCTACAATCAAAAGAGTTTGAAAACATATTCGTCATTGGAGACGCGACCAACCTTCCCACATCAAAGGCGGGTTCGGTAGCTCATTTTGAAGCAGAAGTACTGACAGAGAACATACTCAGCTATGTGAAAGGAGAGCCACTTGAAGGCAGCTTCGATGGCCACGCCAACTGCTTTATTGAGACCGGTAATGGCAAAGCAGCGCTTATCGATTTCAATTACGATATCGAACCTCTGCCCGGAGTGTTCCCTATCCCCGGAATAGGACCTATGAGTTTATTGAAAGAATCGAGAATTAATCATTACGGGAAGTTGATGTTTGAATGGGTTTACTGGCACATGCTTATAACAGGCAAGAAACTACCGGTTTCAACTCCATTATCTATGAAAGGAAAAATTTTGAATGAAGTTTAATTATAAATTTTAAAACAATGGGACAATTAACATTAGCAGGAAAATCAATTGATGTGAATGATGAAGGGTATTTTACCGATTCATCTCAATGGGATGAAGAAATTGCTGTGGAAATAGCCAGGCAATTGAACATCCAATTAACGCACGATCATTTCTCAGTAATACATTACCTGAGAGAAAGATTTGAGGAGGGCGTGCCCCTCACCATTCGGAGGGTTTCTAAATCCGGGGTATGTGATATCAAGACGTTTTACCAACTATTCCCGGGTGGACCTCTGAAAATATCTAGCATAATGCCACTTACTCTAAAAAAATAGGAAGTAAACATGGTCTGGGCGTATCCGCGATTTTAGGCTATCAATGGTTCAAAGCAACCGGCCTGGAAGCTTTCGGTCAATCCGGCATGTCGTCGGATCCAACAATGCTCACCAATAATGGCTATGATAAAGCCTTGGGCTATGGATTTAAGGTTGGTTATCTCGGCCAGCTGAGCGATGCATTACAACTGGGACTATCTTATCAATCGAAAATTTACCTGGCTGAATTCGATAAGTATGCTGGATTATTTGCCGGGGCCGGTAATTTTGATATTCCTGCCACCTGGACAGCTGGATTAGGATACATCGTAAACGACTGGACATTCCTTTTCGACGTTCAGGAAATATATTACAGTAAGGTCAATTCAATCGGGAATCACATCGCACCCCAGTCATTACCTCCGGCTTTTCCTGATGGCAGTGGTGAATTTATCCCAAATCCCAATCACGTTCCTCTGGGTGAATCCGGTGCTTCAGGCTTTGGATGGGACGATATGATGATTTTCAAATTCGGTACCGAATACAAGGGAATTGAGAGATGGACACTTAGGGGAGGTTTCTCATACGGAAATCAGCCTGTAGAGGAAACAGAAGTAATGTTCAACATCTTAGCACCGGGTGTCATCCAGAAGCATGCTACCATAGGATTTACTACCCAGTTGAATGAAAAACATGCTATCAATTTTGCAGCAATGCACGGTTTTTCACAAACCGTTACAGGACCAAATTCATTTGAAGCACCTGACCAACAAACAATTGAATTGAAGATGCACCAATGGGAATTTGAGTTAGGGTTTTCGTTTTAATTTGTCCTGTTAGCCCCTAATTTGCCTCTGGCAAATTCTGCCGAAAGGTCGGTCGGGAATCACATCGTAAATGCGTGGTGTGGTATCCCGGCCGAGGTTGGTTAAAGACCAACCTCAAATCCATCAAATATCTAATATATTAATAATATCTTCAACGGGTTGTGTTTGATCCCACTGAAGATCAGCCAATTGGTAAAAGGGCAGCCTGTTTTTCAATTGATCTTCAAGTGGCTTTCTTAAATCTGATTCGACCATTTTGCTTACAAGTGGTCTCATTGAGAGCTCAGTTTTTTTAAGTCTTTCCACAAGACTATCAACCGGTGTATTTAGAAATACACTGTAACCCTGTCGCTTGATAAATCCCATATTATCGTTAAAACATGGCGTTCCCCCGCCACATGACATAACAAATGAATCCTTTGAAAACGATAGCTCTTTCAAACACTGACTCTCCATTTGCCTGAATTCATGCTCTCCGCTTCGCTCGAAAATGTCCTTGATTGTAGTTTTTTGTTGTTTTTCAATTTCGTCATCGAGATCCAAAAACAAATAACCAAGTTCTTGTGCAAGCTGCTCACCAAATGTAGACTTGCCACTTCCTGGCATGCCAACAAGAAAAATCTTCGGAGGAAACACTGCCTAATTCAAAAGACTGCTAACCAACTCTGCTGTTGGCGTATCAATACTGTTCCACTTTCCCTTCACTACGCCATCCTGCAAAAGCCATAGGCCGGGATTTGCCCTGATAATGGTCTTCAATATGGTGGCATCTGCGTAATAATAAGGAACCATCAACCCAACTTCTTCCGCAAATTGCTCATAAGTTTCACCGTCGGTAGCGGTTAGAACATAAGCCTCAATATCGTCATCCAGTTCTTCAACCAATTGAGTGATGGCGCTGATTTTCATAGTTTTCGCCTTTTCAGTATTGTAAATGATTATAAATAATTTCTTTCCAACAAATGTCTCCTGTGTGAATTCGCCATCATCATTCCAAACACCGTAGTCAGTAATTTTTGGTTGAGCATCCGGATTTAATATGATCATCTCCTTGAATTTGTACGATTTATCAGCAGGGTAATCGGTAAACCGAAATTCCTTACCGGCTTTAGTCATTACATATTCATACCTGATTTCTTCAGAGGGTTCCATAAGCTCAGGTATGTTATTACCAATTTTATATGCCCTGAAATCAACCAATGGTAAGTGGTTAACCGTACGTATCGCAGTATAGAAAGCACCCCCAATAATTAGCATTATCAAAACATTGAGCACCGGTTTTTTAATATAGGGATCATACATTGATCCATTTACCCAAATGATTCCTGATAAGATTGTCAACACCAGGTCTTTGTAGAATGATTCCCACGGTTTCAGTTTGATAGCATCACCAAAGCATCCACAATCCTGAACTTTATCGAAAACAGCTGAGTAATACGTCAGGCAAGTAAAAAAAATTGCCAATCCTAAGAGCAGGACAGTTGTTTGTACCATTTGGTAATTTAATAGGAGGGCAAACCCAAGTACTACTTCAAGTACCACAATAAAAATTGCGATGTATAAGGAAAAGGGGGTGAAAAAGTGGAAAAACGAATCAAAGTCATCTGCAAAAACCTCAAAGTATTCCTCAAGTTTGATCGCCATGCCAATTGGATCTAATAACTTGACCGAACCGGAAAATATAAAGAGCAGCGCAACGGCAATACGCGCTATCTCCATCACTATTTTGATATATTTTTCCTTAATTACAAACTTTACTCTGTTAACCATTATTTCTCATTTTTATTAATACAAACACTGAATAATTAATCATGTCTTGATAATTCGCACCAACACCTTCTGAAATCAGGGTCTTACCTTCATTGTCTTCAATTTGTTTCACTCTCAACAACTTCATTAAAATGATATCTGTAATTGAACTTACTCTCATTTCACGCCATGCTTCACCATAGTCATGGTTTTTGATCTGAAGTAATTCTCCTGTCTTTGAGGCAAATTCATCATAAAGTGGCTCTAGTTGATCATATGATATCAATAAATTGTCATCACCATTCATTCGGATCTGAATGAGTGCCATGATGCAATAGTTGATAATACCAATAAATTCATTACTAATGTCATCATCCACTTTCTGAATACCTTTCTCCTGGATTGACCGGATTCGCTGCGCTTTGATGAAAATCTGATCCGTGATTGAAGGCAACCTCAAAATCCTCCAGGCCGTCCCATAATCTTTTGTCTTCTTCTCAAATATGCTTTTGCAAGCCTTAATTACGTCTTTATATTCGTTCAGCGTTTGATCCAACACTTATATAATCAAATTTAACTTCCAAATTAAGTTTACTTTGCTTTAATCCATAATCGCAAATCTTTCATTTTGGTCCCAAAACACTTCAAACAGTTATGAAAACCAGCCTCAACATAGGTGGAAAACTACTCGATTTATCAGATCCTGTAGTAATGGGAATTCTTAATGTGACACCAGATTCATTTCATTCCGGAAGCAGGGTGCTTAATAATAATGATCTCCTTAAAATGGCGACAAAAATGCTCAATGATGGGGCTGCGATAATTGACATTGGTGGACATTCCACAAGACCTGGCTCAGAAAAAGTCGATTTAGAAATGGAGATTAATAGAGTTGCCCCTGCAATTAACTCTGTTATGAAAGAATTCCCTGATGCTGTTCTCTCTATTGATACATTCCACTCTGATGTAGCGCGGGTGGCAATTGACAATGGGGCGAGTATTATCAACGATATATCAGGAGGAACAATCGACAATGAAATGTTCCAGACCGTTAGTGAGTTGAAAGTACCATACATCATGGGGCATATCCAGGGAAACTTTTATACCATGATGGATGAAACCAATTACAGTAACCTCATGACGGATTTAATCAATCATTTTGCTAATAGCATCCAGTTATTAAAAACCTTGGGTGTCCATGATATTGTTGTCGATCCATGCTTTGGATTTTCAAAAACCATCGATCAAAACTTCACCATACTAAAAAACTTGGCCTATTTTACTAACTTAGAGATGCCAATCTTGGTAGGTCTCTCACGCAAGTCTATGATTTATAAGTTCCTTGAAATTTCACCTGAGGAAGCGTTGAATGGTACAACTGTCCTTAATACAATTGCGTTAGTTAATGGCGCATCCATTTTGAGGGTTCATGATGTAAAAGAGGCGGTTGATGCAATAATGTTATTTCAAAAGACCTGCAATTGATTTATTTATTTAAAATAGGGTTTCTGGACGTTGGCTTCGTGGATATAGTCGATGTTCTCCTTGTCAGTGTACTGATAGGTCAAGCTTACAAGCTTATCCGGGGTAGCGTAGCGATGAAAGTCTTCATCGGTTTTTTGTCATTATATCTGATCTACCTTGTTGTCCGAGCTGCCCAGATGGAACTCCTAACAAGTATTCTCGGCCAATTTATGGGTGTTGGCGTATTAGCCGTCATCATCCTTTTTCAACAGGAAATAAGAAAATTCCTCCTGATCATAGGACGAACGGCTTTTGACAAAGACAACATCATTAAAAATATTAGAGGATTTCTCAATTCAACAACGGAGGATAATGCAATCATTACACCGATTGTTGACGCGGCGAAAGCGCTTGGAGGTTCCAATACGGGTGCACTTATTGTGATTTCAAAAAATTCGGGACTTAAGTTTTATGCAGAATCGGGAGACCCAATTGATGCTATCATTTCCAAACGAGTTTTGATCGCGATATTTAACAAGTACAGTCCTCTTCATGATGGTGCTGTGATTGTTCATAAAAATAGAATTGTCGCCGCCCGATGTATTCTTCCAGTAACGGATCAAACGGATCTACCTGCCCAATATGGATTACGACACCGTGCAGCAATCGGTATGTCCGAAATAACTGAGACCCTCATTATCATTGTCTCAGAGGAAACGGGGCAGCTATCTACTGTAAAAAACGGAACTATTCGCAGCAACCTGGCTCCTTTAGAATTACGCCATGCAATCAATAAATATTTGGAAGAAGAATCAACAGAAAAAATTGCTAAGGAAGTGAAAGACGATCCCAGCAAACCTGTTGTCGGTAAAAAGGCTTCTAACGATCCCAGCATTGAAGAAGAACCAAATCCTTTAACTGAACTCATGGACGAAGCCAAAAAAAGTGAGAAAAAAAAGGTAGTGTCTTAGCTCACTATTCTAAATTATACCCAGTTCCTTTCCTATTTTGCTAAAAGCCGCTATTGCTGCATCTAGATGATGAATTTCATGAATTGCTGAAATTTGCACCCTGATCCTGGCTTGCCCTTTGGGCACCACAGGATAATAGAAGCCAATCACATAAATACCCTCATTGAGGAGCTTCGATGCAAATTCCTTTGAAAGCACAGCATCGTAAAGCATAATTGGAACAATTGGATGGTCCCCGGGTTTTATATCGAAACCAGCCAGGGTCATTTGTTCCCTGAAATAACTGGTATTCTGTTCGAGTTTGTCTCGCAATTCAGTTGTTGTGCTAAGGAGATCCAAAACCGCTATTGAGGCCCCGGTTATGGCCGGGGCGAGAGTATTCGAAAAAAGGTATGGTCTTGAGCGTTGCCTAAGCACTTCAATTATTTCTTTGTGACTACTTATGAATCCCCCGCTAGCACCACCAAGGGCTTTCCCTAACGTTCCCGAAATAATATCAACCCGGCCCATAACATTCCTATATTCATGAGTACCCCTCCCAGTCTTACCAAGGAAACCTGTAGCATGGCAATCATCTATCATTACAATCCCATCATACTTATCTGCCAGGTCACAAATCAAATCTAACCGGGCAATGGTTCCATCCATTGAAAAGGCTCCGTCTGTAACAATTATCTTACAATTAGCAGACGACGCTTCTATGAGTTTCGCTTCCAAATCCACCATATCATTGTGTTCGTACCTATATCTCTGAGCTTTACAAAGCCGTATACCATCAATTATTGAAGCATGATTGAGGGCATCCGAAATAATAGCATCCTCTGCGCCGAGGAGCGGCTCAAACACGCCGCCATTGGCGTCAAAAGCGGCAGCGTACAGAATCGTATCCTCCATGCCAAGAAAATCTGCGATCTTGCTCTCAAGTGTTTTGTGAATGTCCTGCGTTCCACATATAAATCTTACTGAAGACATCCCGTATCCATGCGTATCTATTGCCTTTTTTGCCGCGTTAGACACCTCAGAATGGGCCGAAAGTCCCAAATAATTGTTAGCACAAAAATTAATGACTTTACGGCCTCCGGTTGAGATATCTGCACCCTGAGCGGTGGTAATTATTCTCTCATCTTTATATAAACCGGCCTTTTTAGTTTCCTGAATTTCACTTGAGAGTTTTTGTTTGAGAGATGAATACATTCTTCCGGATTATTGATTCAAAAAAAATAGTCAACTTATTTAGTAGGCAAGTAAAAAATCAAATATAGGAGTGCTGCATCTATAATTCTTACTTTTGAAGTAGACAACAACAGTCGAATATGACGAAAATTTTGATCATCGGTGCCTGTGGGCAATTAGGCATTGAATTAACCCATAACCTTAAAGCAAGGTATGGCGACGATGCCGTAATCCCTTCTGATATTGCTGACAAAAGGAACGTATATGTCGACTCAGTTTTTGAAATATTAGATGTCCTGGATAATTCTAATCTCAAAAGGATATTAAACTACCATCAAATTAGTCAGATCTACCATTTGGCAGCTGTACTTTCTGCCAGAGGTGAGAATGACCCATTATTTGCCTGGAAGCTTAACATGGATGGTCTTTTGAACGTACTCGAAGAAGCAAGAGCGGAAAAGATTAAACGAGTTTATTGGCCGAGTTCAATTGCTGTTTTTGGACCGTCGACTCCAAAAAAAATGACGCCGCAAGAAACCATAGCGAATCCAAATACTGTTTATGGTATAAGCAAGCTAGCTGGCGAGAGATGGTGTCAGTACTATCATGATAAATATGATGTGGATATTAGAAGCCTTCGCTATCCGGGTTTAATTGGTTGGCGGTCAAAACCGGGTGGTGGCACCACCGACTATGCAGTGGATATTTATCATAAAGCCATTGGAGAAGAAACTTTTGAATGTTTCCTAAAAAAAGACACCATCTTGCCTATGATGTACATGGATGATGCCATTCGGGCAACTGTGGAGTTAATGGAAACTGATGATAAAAACATCCAAGTGCGATCGAGTTATAATATTTCGGGAATGAGCTTTTCTCCAGAACAGATTTATCATTCTATCAAGGGTTTTTATCCTCATTTTGAAATGCTGTATAAACCGGATTACCGTCAAATAATCGCTAAATCATGGCCGGAAAGCATTGATGATACTGAAGCCAGGGAGCAATGGGGCTGGGCTCCCAAGTACGACCTTCCAATGATGACGGAAGAAATGCTCAAAAACCTTTCGCGACCTGTTACCGCTAATTGATATTCAGTTAAATTTAACTAATTGGCTATTCCTTTTCTGAGACTTATCTTTGATATTTCAAATCTCCAAAAGGATGATCTACCAAAACCTATTAGTAGATACCGACGATAACGGAATCCAGACTATTACAATTAACAGACCTGATAAACTTAATGCTTTAAGTCTCGAGACTCTTAAGGAGCTCAAAGATGCGGTACATCAAGTTTATGATGACGAAACGATCAAAGGGGTAATAATTACGGGCTCCGGAGAAAAAGCTTTCGTCGCAGGTGCTGATATCACGGAATTTTCTGAAATCAATGAGCTCAATGCGCGTAAATTTGCTGAGAATGGCCAGGAAACTTTCAAACTCATTGAAGATTGCCACACACCAATAATAGCAGCCGTTAACGGCTTTGCTTTAGGAGGTGGATGCGAACTCACCCTGGCTTGTCACATGAGGTTGGCTACGGCTAATGCAAAATTTGGGCAGCCTGAAGTGAATCTGGGTATTATTCCAGGATATGGAGGAACTCAGCGACTAACGAGAATTATTGGTTCTGGAAAAGCTTTTGAATTGATGGCTACAGGTAACACTATTTCGGCAGATGAAGCCGAGGAGTATGGCCTTGTTAATTATGTCTGTGAATCAAAAGATGCACTGCTCGCTAAGTGTGAGGAGATTTTATTAACGATTGGTAAAAAAGCACCTCACGCGGTCGGCCAGGTCATCGATTGCATTAACGCCGTAAGTGATCCTGAAAAGAATGGTTTTCAAATTGAAGCCAATGCATTCGCCAACTGTTGTGGAACAGAGGATTTTATTGAAGGTAGAACCGCTTTTATTGAAAAACGAGCGCCAAACTTTACAGGCAAATAAATCCTTACATGGGATTATTAAAAAAGCTGGCGGGTGAAACAGTACTTTATGGAGCCAGCAGTATCCTTGGCCGATTCCTAAATTATCTCCTTGTTCCACTTTATACAGCAGTCTTTTCTCCCGGTGAATATGGCATAGTCACCGAACTATATGCGTATGTCGCGTTTCTGAATATTCTTTATGTATATGGCCTGGAGACTGCTTATTTCCGGTTCAGCACTAAAGAAGGCCATGATGAGAAAAACGTCTTCAATTCTTGCTTCACAGCTATTCTCGTAACGTCAGTTATATTCTCATTGGCGCTCTCACTTTTTTCAACTGAAATAGCCCTTCTGCTTGAATATCCGGGGAAAAATCATCTGATAATATGGCTTGCTGCCATCCTGGCCATTGATGCTGTTGTTGCAATTCCTTTCGCAAGATTACGGCTTCAAAACAGGGCTCAATATTTTGTTCTGGTTAAGCTAATTTCAATTTTTGTCAATATTGCTCTTAACCTTTTCTTCCTAATCTATCTCCCCTATCGATTAAATAATTTCGGACCACTTCCCATTTTCTTAGAGGGAATCTACAATCCATCATGGGGAGTCGAATATATTTTTATTTCCAACCTTGTTGCCAATGGTCTAATTCTGTTTATGCTATTGCCAACAGGGAGCAAATTGAAGTTACATTTTTCCCTTTCGACAATCTCCCCCCTTCTTAAATACGCTTACCCATTCATTTTTGTAGGACTGGCCGGCGTAACCAACGAAATGCTCTCAAGAGCCATTCTAAAATATCGACTTCCAATCGATTATTATGACAACCTGTCCAGTATCGCAGCGCTCGGTATTTTTGGTGCCTGTTATAAACTGGCAGTTTTCATGACCCTGGCTGTTCAGGCGTTCAGATACGCAGCTGAACCATTTTTCTTTGCGCACGCTGAACAAAAAAATTCGCCGGTGATTTTTGCACGGGTTATGCATTGGTACATCATTTTTGCATGTTTTATTTTCATTTCTATCAGCATAAACCTGGACATCATTGGTGTTGTATTTCTTCGTAACCCAGAGTTTAGGGAAGGATTATACATTGTTCCCTATTTGTTGATGGGAGGATTATTTCTTGGAATCTATTATAACCTGTCGATCTGGTATAAGCTGACGGATAAAACGTTATATGGGGCTGTCCTTTCAGGTATTGGTGCCATTGTTACGATTGCTTTCAACATTATTTTAATACCCTATCTTGGGTTTCTCGGAAGTGCAATCACAACACTTTTGACTTATTCCGTCATGTCACTCTTGAGTTATACAATTGGTAAAAAACATTTAGAGATTCCCTATAAAGTGGGGAAGGCAATCTTCTATATCTTTTTTGCATTCATTATTGTATTCTCAAGTACATATTTAGAGGAACTCTATTCTGCCTGGATTATCAGAATCGGGATGATAGTTGCATTTTTGTTCACGATCCTAATTTTAGAAAGGGAGACTTTGTATGAAAAAACCTTCATTGAAACGAGCGATGACCAAATTCATTCTGAAGATTAATCAATATCCAATCGTCATTATTTTGTTTTTATCGACAATGGGGGCTTGTGGTCAAAACTCAGATTCATCTGACAATCTCAAAAAGGCAAATAAGTTAATCAATGAAACAAGCCCCTATCTGCTTCAACATGCTTATAATCCGGTAGCCTGGAATCCTTGGAATGAGTCTGCTTTAAAACAAGCTCAAAAAGAGGACAAACTTGTAATCATTAGCATTGGCTATGCCGCCTGCCATTGGTGCCATGTTATGGAAAAGGAATCTTTCACCGATTCAGCAGTGGCCAAACTAATGAACGATCACTTTGTCTCTATCAAAGTGGATCGTGAAGAGAGACCAGATGTGGACCAGATTTATATGAACGCAGCCATGTTAATAAGTGGAAATGGTGGTTGGCCTCTAAATGTCATAGCACTACCGGATGGTCGGCCAGTTTTTGCAGGTACCTATTTTCCAAAGGACAATTGGATGAAAGTGCTCGATTTCTTTAAGGAGGCCTATCAAAATGACAAGGAAAAGCTTTTACAGCAGGCAGATCAGGTTACCAAAGGAATCCAATCACTCGAAATCGTTGAGTTCAACGAGAACAAGGCATCATTCACAACTGAAAAATACCAGGAGTTTTACCAGGGCATGATTAGAGAAATGGATCTGTCTAAAGGCGGCAAAAAAGGTGCTCCTAAATTTCCTTCTCCATATGTATTTGAGACGTTCCTGGAAATCAATCACTACCAATCGGAAGGTGATGCAATGAAAGCTGTCGAAGTTACCCTTGACGAAATGGCTATGGGAGGCATCTATGATCAATTGGGAGGAGGGTTTGCCCGGTACAGTACCGATGCCAACTGGAAAGTACCTCATTTTGAGAAAATGCTGTATGACAACGCTCAATTATTGAGCCTTTATAGCCATGGTTATCAGGTATTAAAAAAGCCTGCTTATAAAGACATCGTTTTCGAAACATTCGATTTTATTAACAGAGAACTCAGGAGTCCGGCGGGTGCTTATTTCTCATCCCTCGATGCCGACAGTGAAGGGGAAGAAGGGAAATTCTACATATGGACTTATGATGAACTTAATGGGGTTTTATCAGATGATAGTAAATATTTCAATACCGTTTTCAATGTTACTCAAAACGGAAATTGGGAAAGCGGAAAGAATATTTTATTTAGGAGTGATTTACCAGCGGAGGAGGACAACGAACGCATGCAACAAACGAAGGAGAAACTTCTAGAGTATAGAAATCAAAGAGTACCCCCTCCGAGAGACGATAAAGTGCTTACTTCCTGGAATGCATTGGTTATGAAGGGTCTTTGCGATGCGTACGCCGCATTTGGGGATAATCGCTTTTTGGAAAGTGCCCTTGGTGTTGCAAACTTTTTAGTCTCCAATCAAATCAGAAGTGATGGGGGATTGAATCGAAATTTTAAAGACGATAGATCTACAATCAACGGTTTTCTGGATGACTACAGCAATACTATCGAAGCTTTCATAAGGCTATATGAAGTAACACTTGACGAACAATGGCTCCATCACAGCCTAAATTTAATGACCTATGCCATCGATCATTTTCAGGACACCGAAACGAAAATGTTTTTTTATACTTCGGATGAAAATGATCCCCTGATTGCTCGAAAAATGGAGCTCTCCGACAACGTGATACCATCTTCAAATGCTTCTATTGCCACTGGCCTTTTTATGCTCGGAAATTATTTCTATAAACCCGATTTTATTGAACAGGCTTCACAAATGGTAAGAAATATGCTTAGCGATACTGAACAAAATCCCTATTACTATGCTAAGTGGGTGAGCCTTTATGGTAAAATCGCACACACATTTTACGAAGTCGCTATCGTTGGCAATGATGCCCGAAAGAAGAGTGGCGAATTCCTTAAAGTATTTTCACCCAACACCATGCTTCTTGGGGGTACAACGGAAGGGGGTTTGGAGCTGCTTGCAAACAAACTAGTTGAAGATGCCACTATGATCTATGTCTGTCAAAACAAGAGTTGCAAGCTTCCGGTTGAAGAAGTCTCCAGGGCTCTTAGTATGGTAGCTATCCGATAAAATATCTGTGAACCAAGATTCACGGAATATTCGAAAGATAAGAATTGTGTTTTCATCAATTAACGAAGCCTTTATTCAAAAGCCTATATCTGAATATGAATTGATAATTAGATTTCTTTCAGATAATCAAAAAGTCCTGCTTGTTTCCCCTTTGATCTTACAACCATCAACGGAATATTCAAATCGATGCTGATGAGCTTTTCAGCAACACTCCCGATAAATAATGCTGTTGTAGCCGATCGTCCCTTTGCTCCAAAGATTACCCATCAACATTATACCTGGCAGCGGTCTCTTTAATCAGCTCTATAGGGTCCTCATCCTTATCCAGAGAATAAACAGCCTCTACATCGACCCCCTTCAAATCAATTTTGCTTATGAATTTGGTATAGCTCTTTTCAGCATTCTTCTTCATTATAACACTAAATTCTTCAAACGTTTTTCCTGTATAATGATATCCTGTGGGCACTGGTAGACATTTTGAACAATTACTTTTATAGGCTCTTTCATGTTGGAAGAAATCTCTACAGCCTGCTCTATGGCATTTCCTGAATACTCCGAAAAATCTACCGGCACTAAGATCCTTTCGACTTTATTTTTAACCCAAAATTGTCATTATAGAAATTAAGTTGGCACAAAAGGCCATGAAAAACGTTGGGTTTGATTCCAGATACCATCGATCCATTTT
>JAQCLE010000141.1 GCA_027592755.1 Bacteroidota bacterium
TATAAGCAATTTATGCCTGTTTTTATGCCTTCTCCCTAACTGTTTAGTGAATTTTTCGGGTTAGCAAGTTTATCCCTGAGCATTACTCCATTATTCCCCGAAGGTCCTTTTGCTTTATTCAGCATATTTATTTCAACTTTTTTATCCATGTAGTTGCTAATGTCAACTATCAGGTTGTTGGTCTGTCCGGCCCTTGAATAATAATACCTCTCTTTTGGAGTATAGGGACCAATTCCCGCCGCAAAATGTTCAGGGTAATCTACCATTCCGGAAATCCATCTTGCTGTTTCTACAGCACGTCCGGTCACATAATGGTCGGGGTTTTCTTCATAATGTCCCCATGGATCCATACAGACGATGGTGTCTACTTTTTAAAAATCTGAACAGAAAAATGAACCTTTGTTTTAAATCCTGAATCCCGATACTGTCCATCTGATGGTGTGGCATAAGTAAATCAAAGGGATCCTTCATGCCGTAAGAATGAGAAAATATAGAAAATTCAAAATTTGAGAACGAACGCCCTTTTTCGAACTCCCACGATATTAAGAATGATTTAATTTAAAGTATCGAACTGTTCCATGAGTGCAAAATCAGATAATTACAATCGGATTATTATTAATTTCAAATTCTTAAAAAAGCAACTTAAGAGGATACTCACGGCTAATATTATTTGACAAGACTAATTTAAGGGAATATGATTCTCAATCAGAGTAATGGAGCATATTACTCAAACACTTCATTGGTTACTATGATTTCGGTCATTCACACCCGGAATACCCTCATCAATGAAAATCCTCTTTTTCATTATAAATTACTGCATTCCTTTAACGATATATTACCATGAGCTCCGAGAGACGTAAATTTATCAAGCAATCATTCGCAACCGCAGCAGGCATAGCCTCTACCAGTATTCCGACCGATTTGTTCGCCAGTTCCTTTCACCAAACTTCAAGACCTACCTACGTCAAAGCGACATCTCCTAAACCGCCGAAACAAAAGGAATCTATCCGTTTTTCCGTGATTGGCCTGAATCATGGACATATCTATGAACAGGTAAAATCATTGCAGGATGGTGGTGGGGAATTAGTGGCAGTTTATGCCAAAGAGCCTGACTTGTTGAATGAGTTTACAAAAAGATACCCTAAAGCGAAAGTTGCTTCAAGTGAAGAAGAAATCCTTGGAGACAGTTCCATTCAGATGGTTGTTAGCGCTGCCATTCCATCCGACAGAGCTCCTCTTGGCGTACGTGTGATGAAAAGTGGCAAGGATTATATGGTTGACAAGCCTGGAATTACCAGCCTTGAGCAATTAGCAGAAGTGAAAAGAGTACAAAAGCAGACCAATAGGATTTACTTCATTATGTACAGTGAACGCCTGGGAAATTCGGCATCAGTAAAGGCTGGCGAATTAACAGTAGCCGGGGCTATTGGGAAAGTTGTGCAAACGATCGGCATGGGGCCTCATCGAATGAGACCTGAGACGCGCCCCGATTGGTTCTTTGACCCTAAATATTTTGGAGGAATTCTTACGGACATCGGTTCTCACCAGGCTGATCAGTTTTTGTACTATACAGGGTCCAACGAAGCAACGGTGGTTGCCTCACAAATTGGGAATATCAACAACCCCCAATACCCAAAATTCGAGGATTTTGGTGATATGATGGTTCGTGGGAATGGTGGAACTGGTTATATCCGAATTGACTGGTTTACTCCTAATGGGCTGAGCACCTGGGGAGATGGCCGATTGACCATTTTAGGAACTGAAGGCTACATGGAACTGCGTAAATATGTAGATATTGCCGGACGCAAAGGTGGGAATCACTTATTCCTGGTTGGCAAGAAAGAAACCAAATATTATGACTGCAGTGAAGTTTATGTGCCCTTTGGCAGTCAGCTGGTCAACGATGTTGTAAACAGAACCGAAACAGCCATGTCCCAGAAACATTGCTTCCTGGCGACCGAACTGGCTTTAAAAGGGCAGGCTCAAGCGACAAGGCTATAGTAGTAATTTATGATATCTTACTTAGAGAATCAGACCTCATCGGACTTTATAAGGTTTTGGAAAGAGGCCACCTTAACCCGGTGGTCTTACTTTTTTTGAGCCTTCTGACATAGCTATTTAATACGAAGAGGTTTGCTGGATATTATTTTATAGTAATCATCCTTAGTTGCAAACTCAGGATAGCTTCGGGACCAATCCTTTTACTTAGTGAGAATTTTTTTTAATTGATAGCGCAAATATTGAGGTGACGGGTTCTATAATCTTGAAGCGAATTTCTGCATCGCACCTAAAATGATTGAAATTGAGATTGCACCAGGATCCGGGTGACCGATGGAACGCTCACCCATTGATCTTGCTTTTCCTGTCGTTGCAATCATCGATTTTGTTTTCTCAACACCAGCCAGGGCACCCCTCGCCGCAGCAGAAAAAACCACTGCAATGTCTTCTGTATTCGCTGCTTTTGCGCTACGTGCTGCGGGTGCTATTGCATCGACCATTGTTTTTTGACCTTCTTCTACACCCCCCCGCTTAGCAACGGCGGCTTGGGCAACTTCTAAAAATTTTACGAAATTATCTCCCCTAATAGCCGCATTGTTTGAAAATGCTTTGGCGCCGGAGCAGAAAAACGTTCCAAACACAACCCCCGCAGCGCCTCCGGTTTTAGACATAATAGCCATGCCAACAGTGTTAAATACCTCCTCGACCGTTTTAATATTCTTACTTTCAAGTACCTCTAAAGCAGCTTCAAATCCTCTACGCATTCCAATGCCATGATCACCATCGCCGATTGCACGATCAGCATCAGTTAAAACATCCACATTATTGATAATAGCCTGTGAAACTTCTTTGAGCATTTCAATGCATTCCTCGTGGTGCATTTCATCAATCATTGCTGAGATTCATGTTAGACAGACCAATCGACTGGGCTGGAAGGTCAAGATAATGTTTTAATTCGTCATCAAGTTTCATGAGTGTTACAGAAAAACCTGCCATCTCCTGGACTGTCAGCCATGTGCCGACGTAAGTTCGATAAACATTAATGTTTTTTTTCTTTAAGATTTGTCGGATTCGTCGATTTACGATTAACATCTCCATCATTGTTGTTGCCCCAAGGTTATTAATTAGAAGGGCAATATCATCTTTAGATTCAAATGGCAGATCGTTGAGGATCTTGTCCATAATTTGATCCGCAATTTCGTCAGCTGAAGACATTTTTTGTCTCGCAATTCCTGCTTCGCCATGCGCCCCCATACCAATTTCAATTTCATCATCTGCCAATTCAAAAGTTGGTTTTCCCGTTTCCGGAATGGAGCCCGCGGATACAGCCACACCCATGGACCGGACATTATTTGCCGCTTTACGTGCCACACGCTCAACTTCGGCCAACGTAGATAACTCTTCAGCCGCACCACCACAGATCTTGATCATAAGGACATCACCAGTGATGCCACGGCGATCAAAAGAGCGTTCTGGTGGAAATGCGGCTACGTCATCAGCCACACGAACGGTGCGGACTTCGATTCCATCATTTTCGAGCAACTCAGCCGCAAAATCAAAATTCATATTATCACCGGCATAATTACCATAGAGAAAAAGGATGCCTTTGCCTCGATGAACCGCTTTCGCAGCTTCATAAATAGTATCGGGAGACGGGGCCGCGAATATCTGACCACATGCTGCGCCATCGCCCATGTTTTTCCCAACAAATCCATGAAAAATGGGCTCGTGACCACTACCGCCTCCAATCAACAGTGCAACTTTTTCATTGGGTAGATCAGTCCTGACAATGGCGTCCTTACCCGGCAATCGTCTGACGAGCCCATCATTAGCAAGCACCAATCCGTCGATCATTTCATCGACAACATTTCGAACGTCGTTTAATATTTTCTTAGGAACCTTAGCCATTTCATTCTATGTTAATTCAGATTTGTGTCTGGAATTTAATTCAAAATCAACAAAATTACACCAGGTAAAAACCACCCGCTCAATGAGATATGCTACTTTTACAATACTGTTAATAACTAATATTTAAATATGACAGATATCGGTAAATCGCGTCGCTTGGCCCGGTTATTTAATAAAAGATCAGGCCGTATGTTTTGTGTTCCCATAGATCACGGTATGCAAGTTGGGTCTATTGATGGCATTCGGGACCCGGCTCCACTAATTGATCTTATTGTTGATGCAGGTGTAGATGCAGTTATTATTAACCCTGGTTTATTTGCAAAATATTCACATCGGTTTGATGGAGGACCTGCGGTTATATTACGACTGGATCAAACAACAAATTGGAGAACAGGAACTCCATTTGGATATTCAGACACACATACTCGACTAGTTGCAAATGTTGAAGACGCGGTTCAAATGGGTGCGGAAGGTGTGATTACCTATTTATTTACCTGCAATAATGACCCGGCCGAAGAAACAAAGTGTTTTGAGATTTGCGGTGAAATTGGAATGGCTTGTCGAAAATGGGGGATGCCTCACATTATTGAAGCCATGGCCGCAAATGGTGGGTTCGCTGAAACGACGGACCCGAATGTAGTATTGATGAACTGTCGAATCGCAGGGGAAATGGGAGCGGATATTATCAAAACCGATTGGTGTGGCAAGGAAGGTTTTTCAAAAGTTGCCCGTGAATCATTGGCGCCGGTGGCTGTTGCTGGTGGTTCTAATTCCGGGAGTACAAAAGATCTGATGGAATTTGTTGAATCTGCATTAGATAGTGGTGCAAAAGGTATCATTTTTAGCCGTAATGTATTTCAAAGAGAGAATGTAGCAGACACTTTAGCGCAAATAAAAAGCGTTTGGTCTTGAATTAAATCCCGAACTGACCCCAGCGATCCCTGGTTTGATGTAAAAAGGATTGAAGTTGTCTTGAGTTATAACTCCGGGAAATTGTTAATATTTTTTGAATAACTTTATAATCCCCGATATTTTGAAAAGACGATATATTGAAATTGAGAATAAAAAAGGTCAACAATAGATTTAACACATAACCTATAAGCAATATGAATGAGAGAAGAAAATTTATTAAAAAGACAATTGTAGGTTCTGCAGGAGTTGTAATAGGAGCCACCGCATTCTCAGCCAAATCCTATGGGAATATTTTAGGAGCAAACGATAGAGTAGTATTAGGATCAGTGGGTATTGGGGGTAGAGGAAAGGATTTGCTTGGCAGTTTTTCAAAAATGTATAAAGATGGTGTGACAATCAAAACAGTCTGCGATGTTGATTCATCATTAGTAGGTGAAAAGGTAAAAATAGCAGCAGATAATCAAAAGGGTAACGGACCTGGTACTGAGACCGACATGCGTAAGGTATTTGAGGATTCTGAAATAGATGCTGTCATAATAGCAACTCCTAATCATTGGCATGCGCTGGCAACTATATGGGCATGTCAGGCAGGCAAGAACGTGTATGTTGAAAAGCCAAGCTCACACAATGTGTGGGAGGGTCGTAAAATGATTGAAGCAGCCAGAAAGTACAATAGAGTAGTACAAGTGGGCTTCCAGAATCGATCTTTAGTTAACGTGATGCAGGCGATATCTTTTTTGCATAACGGTGGTATCGGTGAGGTATTTATGGCTCGGGGAATGTGCTTTAAGCCAAGAGATTCATTTGGCATAGCAAAAGACAGCACTCCCCCGTCAACACTGAACTATGACTTGTGGCTTGGCCCTGCAAAATATCAACCTTACAATGAGCTAAGAGGGCATTACAATTGGCATTGGCACTGGGCTACGGGTAATGGTGACACTGGTAATCAGGGTCCACACCAATTTGATGTAGCCAGATGGGGACTCAATGCAATGAAGCACCCTGTAAAGGTTCAATCAATAGGAGGTATTTTTGGAATAACACCAGCCGAGTGTTCTCAAGAAACCCCAAACACACAAACATCGGTATTTGAATATGAGGATGGTAAAATCCTTGAATTTGAAACCAGGGGAAGGTACACCAATGCTGAGGCTAATTCTGGTGTTAAAATAGGCAACTTGTTTTATGGAACCTATGGTTGGATGGAAGTAAATGGAGAAAACTGGAAGGCTTACAAAGGTAGAGAGACAGAACCTTTTGCCGGATCTGATATGAATGAATCTGCTGCCATTGGCGGTGATCTGACATTTAGAGTTGCGCCGGTCAGTAATGGACATTATGCGAATTTTATCGATGCTGTCCGCTCAGGTAACCATCACGACTTGAATTGTGATGTTGAGGTAGGCCATATGTCGACAGTTCTTCCATTGATAGCAAATGTCGCTTATAGAGTCGGAGAAACGTTGAGATTCAATGGTGAGTTGGAACAGTTTATTGAGAATGAAGCGGCCAATTTGATGCTTACCAGAGAGTACAGAGATCCTTATGTGGTTCCGGAGAAGGTGTAAATTTCCTCACCTTTTTTGGTGTTCTACACCAAAAAGTCACATCTAAGAAAACATGCAGGCGAAGAACACCAGCATGGGATATGAGACTTTTTGTTGCTTAAACAAACATGTTGGTGCTCTCCCGGATTTGAAAATCCTTTTCCATTTTTAGTTCGACATGCCCTGCGGAACATATCGAACAGCTCCGATTCCTGACTCATCATTTTACGATGCGCTCCCAACAGTATGGGATGATACTAAAGTTCTTGATGGTTATCCAGGGGAGCTAGATGTCATTGCCAGAAAAAATGGAAACAATTGGTTTTTAGGAGCCATAATAGGAGTGAAGGAGCATGCGCTTTCTGTACTTAAGAAGGTTGGACTGAAAACCGGTTATGTCCTCAGGCCGCTTGAGGGTGGGCCTGAGAGATCATTTCAACCGGCCCCAGATTGATTTGCTTGCAAAATGTGGTCTTTATTTTCCTGCTTCTAAGATCACAAATGCTATCAGCTAAAGTGAGATTACTGTTTTTGTTCAGTACACAAGATAACTAAAATACCGTTATGTATTATAATAATACCCATTAAAACTCAGCAATACTGCAACGGTCTCATTACCTATTATAAAGATCAATATGAACGGGCCATTGCCCGTGTATAGAGCGATAAGGGGCGGTACATGAAAGGCAAGCGATAATCCACTGTAGAGCCAGTTTTTGGTACGCTCACTCAATTCCTGGGGATGAGTAAATACGATAGGCATTAAACAGGCCAACAAAGTAATGCTGATGGCTGGCATGGCTTACAACCTCAAGAAATACCTCAAGTTCACAACAAAAATCGCCCAAAGTATGGCCAAAAGCGCCACCGCTTTTTGTTCTCAATTATTTGGGCTTATCAGGCTTGAAACAAGCCCGAATGCGATACCATTATTTTTTTAACCCGGTTACGGGCTTCTAAAATACCCATGGCTTAAAACGGCTTATTTAAAGCCATATTTGTTCTATTGAGGGGGTTGCGCAACGGTTACCAATGTTGTGGCTCGTAGGCTTCACCGAGGTTTTTTCTTTGGGTTTTGTCTAACGTCAAAGAAAGTCAAGATTATAATTCTTTCTCCTTTGATTCGATAAAAAACTCTTGTCTGCTTGGTGAGTTGGAATCCACGAATCTTTTTTTCCGGTACCTCAACAACTCCTATTTCTGAGAAATCCTCTAATAAATCTAAGAAGTCAACCGTCTTTTGTTCAAAGGCCTCTGCTACTCTTTCTCCCCATTCATTTGTTATATATTCCTTAATTGAGCGATAGTTTCTCTCGGCTCGCTTGGTTAGGGAAATTCTCATTTAGTCCGTTTAAATACTTTTTCCCTGTCAATTAAATTGTTCTCGTCTTCAGATTCGTCATAGGCCAGTAAAACCTCTTGTTTTTGATCCTCTGTCAATGAGTCCCAAAGTCGCCCAGGTTTACTCGTTTCCCTTATTTTTAAAAAGTCGTAAATGGTCTTCAATAGTTGTTCGTTTTGTATTCCATCAACTATTTTGTGAATGTTTGATCTCAACTCAATGGTCTCCATATGCCCTATTATTTAATGTCCCAATTTACAGTTTTTGGTCTGAATTTCCGCGTCCCAGCCTATGAGCCACAACAATTTGGTAAGCCCAGTAAGCCTGCCTTACCGTTAGGCTAAAATAACCAAAATACAGATAGCAACGGAAGGCAGAAAAGCTTCATTGGGCTTACCTGGTGTTATCTGTCGTTACTGGCCCCTGAACCCGCAGAAAACCGACTGTCCACTCCCTGCATTTGCGCCCAGCATGGGCGTTGTATCGAAAGATACAAAGAGATACCAGAGGGTGCAAGTCCCTTGTAGGCA
>JAQCLE010000142.1 GCA_027592755.1 Bacteroidota bacterium
GTGTCCACCAAAACAGAAAGTATAAAAAAAATTATATGACTGCTCTTGTTTGAACCATAGAAATCCTTTAGGTCACCATTATCTAATGTGACAATGTAATTTAGGTTCTCGTACCGCTTTTTGAGATTAAGAATATAAACAAGTTTCGCAGTGTCATCATTCAGGTTTACAAAAACCATGGATGACTCTGATATGTTCGCCTTATTTATCAAGTCATAATTCTCAAAATCTGAGAATAATACATACAAACCTGCACTACCAAAAAGCCCGTTTATTGTTTCCAAATCGGACTCCTTGTCGGTAACTACTGCCAAAGGCTTGCCTACACCAAGCAATTGCTCGGTAACAGCCTTTCCAAAATCATTCCAACCGATAATTATCGCGTGGTTTTTCATAATTGTACCATTATAGCCTTTTTTTTTGTTTTCTCGAATTGTCATCATAATGTTTCCAAACTGGCTTATCAAAAGAGCATAGACACCCAAACTCACCAATACGAAAACATAGCCAATTAACCGGCCATATATGGTCATTGGATAAATGTCACCGTAACCAACCGATGTTAAGGTTACAACACTATACCAAATTGCATTCGGGTAATTCGTGATGGCTGACTGGGTGCTGTCCTTTTCGTACCAAATCAATAAGCTGAGCAAAATAAAATAGATTATCAAGCCAACAAATGCTCGGAAAAAAAGACGCATATAATGCCTTCTGTTCTCAATCTCGCCAGGAAAGTTGTGAGGTGCAGATGAGGATAGGTAGCCATGACGTCGCATGGCGCCAAATATAGCACAAAATGAATAATAGAGTAATCTGGCAAAGAGACTTTTAACATTGAGACCCACACTCCTATTCATTACAAATGCACTCATATTGCTTCAATTGTAGCGTCGATTCTCTGGTGGTATTTAACACGGTAAATAAGGAACTCCATTTTAAAAATTGTTCCACTTTGAGGGCTTGATAAACAATATTTACAAATGCATGGTTTAAACACCAATATTCTTGGATTGTAATTGCTACTGGCCCAAATTAGCACCTAATGAGATGCTAACTAAATCCTCAAAAAAACAATAGCTTTTGAATGAAATCTTTCATCAGAAAGCACCTATTTATTTATTCTTTATTTTCATTATTCAGGCATGAGCAAGAAGCACACCTATGATTATGGCGTAATCGGTAATTGCGCCTTCACTGCACATATTAAGACAGACACCGGCATAGATTGGATGTGTTGGCCAAGATTTGACAGCAGTTTTATTTTTGGAGCCATGCTGGATAAGAAAAAAGGAGGTGAATTTTCAATTAAACCGGGAATATCAAAATTTGAAACACATCAGTATTATATCGAAAACACCAACGTCCTACGAACTGACATCACATGTGCAGAGGGCAAATATAGGATCACCGATTTCGCGCCTCGCTTCTATCAGCAAGACAGGTATTTTAAACCATTGATGTTATTCCGAAAAATCGAACCTTTGGAGGGTTATCCCCGGATCAAAGTTATCTGTAAGCCGGTGGATCAATATGGTGAACATCAACCAGAGAGAAGCCTGGGCAGTAATCATATCAGATTTCTCGGGCTTGATTCACATTTAAGACTTACCACCAATATCTCTCTCAACTACTTGATGGATGAACAAACGTTTGTGCTTGATGAAGTGAAGTATCTCGCTCTTACTTATGGTCCCCCACTAGAGTCTTCGTTATCGGAAACATCAGAGTCTTTTCTCAACAAAACAATTGAGTACTGGAGAAGTTGGGTAAAAACAGCCAGTATCGTCAACTTTTACCAACGAGAGGCTATCAGGTCTGCATTGATTTTAAAAATTCATCAATATGAGGATACCGGTGCAATTGTAGCAGCCACCACCACCAGTCTGCCAGAATCGCCAGGGAGCACTAGGAACTGGGACTACCGCTACTGTTGGATGCGGGATACATTTTACACCTTAAATGCCTTCAATAATATCGGACACTTCGAAGAACTGGAACAGTATTTCCATTATATCCTCAATATTACAAATATTGAGGATGACCGGTATCAACCTCTCTATGGCATTGCAGGAAAAAAAGAATTGATTGAGAAAGAAATACCGTTAGATGGCTATCTGGGTAACAAGCCTGTACGAGTTGGTAATGCCGCATATACTCATATTCAAAACGACGTCTATGGGCAGGTATTGGTTTCACTGCTACCTCTAATTGAAGACATGCGAATTATTTTCACTGAAAAGTTTAATCCAACAGAACTCGTGCTCAGAACACTTAAAATGATGGAAAAGACCTTTGAAGAGACGGACGCAGGTCTTTGGGAATTCAGAAATCTAAGACAACATCATTGCTATACCTATCTGTTCCATTGGGCCGGAGCTTCTGCAGCAATTAAGATCGCTAAACGTTTGAAAAATGAAGAAATGGGCAAAATGGCGGAAAATTTACGGAAAAGAGCATCGGAAAAAATCGAACAGTGTTATGTCCCATCCAAAAAGGGTTTTGCTCAAGCAATTGGAACGGACAGAATGGATGCAAGTACCATTCAATTAATCATGATGAATTATCTAAATCCAAATTCTGATAGAGCTCGTTTCCATTTAAAAGCATTAGAAAAAGAGCTATTGGCCTCCGATGGTTTGTTTTACAGATATAAACATCAGGATGACTTCGGCACACCAGAGGTAACCTTCCTAATTTGTGCCTTTTGGTATGTGGAAGCTTTAGCTTGCGTGGGTAGGCTTGATGAGGCAATTAAAATTTTCGAAAATCTCCTGAAATACTCCAATCACGTAGGCCTATTAAGTGAAGATGTAGATGCTAAAACGGGGAGTCAATGGGGCAATTTTCCTCAGGCTTATAGTCATGTTGGATTGCTAAATGCAGCTACTCGAATTGCAATTAAACTTGATCAGCCAATCTTTATTTGAATTGATTAAACCCTTACAATGCACCCGATAATCAGTGTATATTTGTAATCTGTGATTTCACATATGGCCACTCTACTAAATACGAAGGTTTTTGACGAAGTAAAGCAGATTTTTACTGCTTATCTCGAAAAAAAAAATCTCCGTAAAACACCTGAAAGATTTGTCATTCTTGAAGAGATCTATTCTAGAGAAGGTCATTTTGATGTTGAGTCTCTATATATATCCATGAAGAATAAGAATTACCGGGTTAGCAGGGCTACAGTCTATAATTCATTGGATATTTTAGTGGAGTGCGACCTCGTCTCGAAGCACCAGTTTGGCCAAAATTTGGCACAGTATGAAAAATCTTACGGATTTAAACAGCACGACCATCTAATCTGCACTGATTGTCATAAAGTTCTGGAATTTTGCGACCCTCGTATTCAGAACATACAAAATACTGTCTCCGATATTTTGAATTTCAGGGTAATGCACCATTCACTTATACTCTATGGACAGTGCACAAATACCAAATGTGAAAACAGACCGAAAAAATGAAATTCGATTACACAATTGAC
This sequence comes from Bacteroidota bacterium, assembly GCA_027592755.1. Classification (GTDB taxonomy): domain Bacteria; phylum Bacteroidota; class Bacteroidia; order Cytophagales; family Cyclobacteriaceae; genus JAJCYL01. Next base: position 3,488 of record JAQCLE010000142.1, read on the forward strand.
GATAAAATTGTATTCTTCACTTTTACCGGTGATCTTATTGGTGAAAATCAAGGCCCCGAGCTGGTTGAAATTGCCGGAAATCTCCTAAACCAGGGAGTGAACCTTATTACGATTGATATTTCAAGTGTACGTTTTATTAATAGTAGTGGAATTGGCGTGTTAATTACGTTGTTAACAAAGTTCAGAAACAAAGGAGGTGATCTTGTATTGATAAATCCATCCGACCAGGTAAACAATTTATTAATTATCACCAAACTGAATGCGATTTTTACAATCACCAAGGACAAAAAAGAGGCAATACAAAAATTAAAAAATAATTAGATGGCAGTTGATGTGCTTTTGGGCCTTCAATGGGGAGATGAAGGCAAAGGGAAAGTTGTTGATTTTTTAGCACCCAAATATGATGTGGTGGCGCGATTTCAGGGTGGCCCGAATGCCGGTCACACCCTAGAATTTGATAATATAAAACACGTTCTTCATCAGATCCCATCCGGTATTTTCAGAAAGGGAGTGGTCAATGTAATTGGTAATGGTGTTGTTTTGGATCCTGTAGTTTTCAAGCAAGAAATAGAAGAATTGAATCAAAAATTCAAAATTGATTTAAGAGAGAATCTCTACATTTCAGAAAAAACACAGATAATTCTTCCTACTCATAAACTTCTTGATAAAGCCCTGGAACAAGCCAAAGGCGAGAAAAAAATTGGATCTACTTTAAGAGGAATTGGGCCTTGCTATCAGGATAAAATCGGTCGTCTGGGTCTTCGAATAGGCGATCTTAAAGGTGATTTTGATAAAAAATATGAAGAGCTTACAAGTCAGCATCTTAAAATATTGAACTCTTTGAATTTTACCCTGGAAGATGATTTGCAAGATGATTTCTTTAAAGCAGTCGAGTTTGTCAAGCAATATAAAATTTGTGATACAGAATACTTACTAAATGACTGCCTGTCTAAAAATCAACACATACTCGCCGAAGGAGCACAGGGTTCATTACTTGATATCGATTTTGGAAGTTATCCCTTTGTTACAAGCTCAAATACAATTACAGCTGGGGCGTGCACCGGGCTTGGAATAGCTCCCAAAAATATTGGGGAAGTTTATGGTATTTTCAAAGCCTACTGCACGAGGGTTGGAAGCGGTCCATTTCCAACTGAACTCGAAAATGAAACGGGAGAAACGCTTCGGAGGGTTGGAAATGAGTTTGGCGCCACCACTGGTCGGCCGCGGCGTTGTGGATGGCTTGATTTGCCAGCGCTAAAATATGCTATAATGCTAAATGGGGTTTCACAACTTTATATGATGAAGGCGGATGTCTTAAACGAATTTAATGAAATTCTCGTCTGCACTGGATATGAGCTTCCTGGCGGCCGCATTACAAATCGCCTGCCATATGAAATCAATGATATTAACATCAAACCTGTCCTAAAAAGCTTTAAGGGCTGGAAAACCAATCTTCATGCAGATGGAGGTTTCAAATCACTCCCTTCTGAATTAATGGCCTATGTTAAGTTCATTGAGAATGAAGTAAAGACACCTATCAACATGATATCAATTGGTCCCGATCGGGAGCATACTATTCTTCGTGGGGAAACAATTCTTTCCCAGGCTTAAGAGTAATTTCACTTTTTGACTATGGCCCCTCAGAAGATACTTGTAATTTACTTACCAATATCAATTTTCTGATTTACTGGCGATAGTATATTCCCGTCACTGTCTATTAGAATGACCTCTCCCAAACCTATAGCCTTAATTTCTTCTTCTATCTTTGAGCGATCACCAACTACCATCCATGTGATCTCATCTGGTTTAATTGTATTTTTAGATGATGTGTGAATCTCTGAAAGTTTCAAATTCTTAACCGCCTCTGCATAGGTCTGATAATAATTATCCACAAGGTTATACCGTAACATATTATTTACAGATCCTTCAATTGAGTTGAGTGTTTCCCATTGTCCAGGCAAACTGAGCACTTCGTTTCTTCTTGACTTTTCAAATTCTTCAGATGTAGCAGGTGTGTCAGTTATATAAGCTCTCAATTCCTTAATCACTTCCTTCATTGAGGGCGCCGTCTTATCTGATTGAACGGGAGCATAAATCAGATATGGCCTTTGACCCTTGGCATCGAAAATCAGCGATTGAGCGCCATAAGCCCATCCTTTATTTTCCCTCAGATTCATATTAATCCTCGATGTAAACTCTCCGCCAATTATAGTATTCATCATATTAACAGCTACTTCATTCTGTTCACCATAAGGTGATATTAAATGACCAGCCATAATAACAGATTGAGGTGATTCCGGTTTGTCTATAAGGTAAATTATATTTTTGTTTGGTCTGCCGACAGTAGCAAGATTCTTTTTAGGAACTTCTCCACTTCTCCATTTCTTAAAAGTAGCTTCCAATTTGGCAGTGAGCTCATTCATACTGATATCGCCCACGGCTATGAAAGTTGCATTATTCGGTTTGAACCAATCTGCATAAAATGATTTGAGATCCTCTATAGTTAATGCAGAAACGGTACTTTCATAGCCTGATCCTGTCAGGGGATTACCATAAGCATGATCCTCTCCATAGAAAAATTTTGGAAGTGTTCGAATGGCCATTTGGACAGGGCTGTTTTTCTCCTGCCGGATAGAGACAAGTTGCTGAGCTTTCAGTCTTTTAAAATCTTCCTCAGGAAATGAAGGGTTCAAAATAACATCAGCAAATAATTCCAGGCTTTCATCAAACCTGGCCTTCAATACTGACATCGAAACTGACGATTGATCCAGATTAGATCCGGTACTGAGGTTTGTTCCCAGCATAGCCAGTTCATCACTAATTTGGAGTGCATTTCTTGTTTTTGTTCCTTCATCAATCATATTCAAAGTAAGTGAAGCTGTTCCAGGCGTTGCATATTGATCAGCAGCATAACCTGCATCAAAAACCATCCTGAACTCCACCATAGGGACTGTACTTCTTTGCGCCAACATTACAGACAATCCATTGGAAAGTGTAGCCCTTTGAACATTTGGGAATACAACCTCCGCATCAGGGCCGAGTTCAGGTAACTTGCTTCTATCAATATCTGAACCGGTTGTCAAGTACTCCGGGAATGGAACAATTTCCAGCGTATATCTGCCGCTGCTGAGCCACTTTTTAGCAACTTCCTGCACTTCCTTTGTTGTAGCTTCTCGGGTGGCTTTTAGTCGCGTCATATAATAATCCGGAGAACCACCGTAGACCATATTACTGGCCAGAATGTCTGATTTACCGCCAAACCCGCCAATACGCTCGATTCCTCTCGTGAATGATGCAAAGTATTGGGTTTTAACTCTATTCAATTCCTTTAAAGAAGGGCCTTCATTTAGAAATTTCTCCAATTCTTCATTGACTAATTTCTCCACTAGATCCTTGCTTATATCGGGTTTAATATTTATTTCAATATTGAAGAAACTAGATAGTTCAAACTCATGCAAATTAGCTGATACAGAAGAACATACTTGCTCCTCATAAACCAATCTCTTGTAAAATCTTGAACTTTTCCCCTGGGCCAAAACTCGTGCCGCCAAATCAAGATTATATGCATCTTCGGTCCCCCAACTATCAACATTATAAACCATTTCCAGGCGAATTTGAGGCACTCTGTCCTGGAGTACATCTCGTGTATTCTCCGTTCTCTTGGCTATATCGTCAATCTGCTTTGCAATAGGCGGCCCTGAGGCTATATTGCCAAAATAGGCCTCGACTTTGGCATAAGCTTCTTGTGTATCTATATCACCTGCAACTACAATGACCGCATTTGATGCTCCATAATAAGTTCCAAACCATTCTTTCACGTCCTCAAGTGAAGCAGCCGATAAATCATCCATTGATCCTATTGTTGTATGGCTATATGGATGGCCATAAGGAAAGCATTTTTGAGTCAGATAATTCCAGGTTTTTCCATAAGGCTGATTCTCTCCTTGTCTTTTTTCGTTCTTAACAACATCACGTTGCTCATTGAGTCTGGCCGAATCAATGGCACCCTCAAAATGGCCCATCCGATCAGACTCCATGAATAGCGCCACGTCAAAAGCAGATTTAGGAACATTTTGAAAATAGTTGGTGCGATCAAACCACGTAGTGCCGTTTACATCTGTACCTCCAATTCGTTCGATGGCTTGAAAATAATCATCATTGAAGTTCTCACTTCCATTGAACATAAGATGTTCAAACAGGTGAGCAAAACCAGTCTTTCCTATTTTTTCATCCTTAGAACCAACGTGGTACCAAACATTTACAGCAACTATCGGTGCTTTATGATCTTCATGAACGACAAGTGTTAATCCATTACTTAACACAAACTTCTCATATTTTATTTCTAGTTGTGAAAGGTCAAAATCAAATGGTTCTTCCTGTGCTTGCAAAACGAAAGAGAAGCAAACCATTATGAAGACTAATTTTACATGTTTCATTTCTTCGAGATGTGTTATGAAAAAGAGTCGAGTTAATAGCACCTTTAAAATTAGTATCATTAAAAATGGGATTTGATTTATCTAAACCTTTAATCCCGGTAAATATTGTACACCAAAGTATATACGCAACAAAAAGGCGCATGTTTGGGTTTTTTATGGGTGTTTTATTTGAAAGTTAAAAAATCTTAGACTGTTATCCTTTTGTGCGGGGAAATTTACTTTATCGGAGTTTATAGCGGAAAAAAAAGCCCCATGTTTGGGGCTTTTAGTTTGTTCCTTTCGGGCAGTTATAAAAATCTGGCGACGAC
>JAQCLE010000143.1 GCA_027592755.1 Bacteroidota bacterium
ATGATGGTCACGGCCATAGTTGGTCTCTGTTAATTTACCCTGGCTGTAATTAGACCTTCCAAACTCACCACCCCAGATAACCAATGTATCTTCCAAAAGCCCTCTCCTTTTTAAATCAACTATTAGTGCAGCTGATGCCTGATCAGTGTCTCTGCACTGTGATCGGATTTCTGAAGGTAAATCCGAGTGCTGATCCCATCCCAGATGATAGAGCTGTACAAATTTTACATCTCTTTCCGCCATTCTTCGGGCCAAAAGGCAGTTTGCGGCATAAGTACCTGGCCTCCTGGCATCTTCTCCATATAACTCAAAGACTTCGTCTGGTTCATCAGATAAATCCGTGGCCTCGGGTACAGAGGTTTGCATTTTGTAGGCCATTTCGTATTGAGATATCCTTGATTGTATTTCCAGATCTCCGAAATCCTGCATCCTTATATTGTTCATCTTTGATAAAACATCCAAAACCTGCCTTCTGGATGATGACGTGATACCAGCAGGATTTTGCAAATACAAAACAGGGTCTTTTCCTGACCTGAATTGAACACCCTGATGTAGGGAGGCAAGGAATCCATTTCCCCAAAGTCTTGAATAAATGGGCTGGGGACGTTGTGCACCCCTGGATAACAGGACACTAAACGTTGGCAAATTCTTATTTATACTCCCAAGGCCATAGCTTAACCACGATCCAATACTTGGTCTGCCGGCCTGTTGTGATCCTGTTTGGAAGAAGGTGATAGCGGGGTCATGATTTATAGCTTCGGTGTGCAGTGACTTAATAAAGCACAAGTCATCAACCACTTTGGCAGTATGGGGCATGAGCTCGCTAACCCAGGCACCGCTTTGCCCATGTTGTTTAAAATCAAAAATCGCAGGGGCCAGGGGAAAAGACGATTGCCCGGAAGTCATTCCTGTCAAACGCTGACCATTTCTAATAGAGTCTGGCAAATCTTCCCCTCTCATTTTCATCAGGAGAGGTTTGTAATCAAAGAGATCAATTTGAGATGGACCTCCACTCTGAAATAAATAAATGATTCTTTTTGCTTTGGGTGCAAAATGTGGAGCATTTAATATTTCAGATTCTGACGATGGTTTGCTATAGGAATTACAACCAAGTAAAGAACCTAGGGCCATGCTGCCAATTCCAAGACTCGATTTTGACAGAAAATGTCTACGGTTCATTTGATGCAAATGATCCGAATAGATGTCTCTCATAATTCCTTCATCCGATTTTTTACCCATTATGAATGGCTGGTTTCATCAAGATTAAATATTGCACTTGCTACCACAGTAAGTGCTGCCAGTTTATTCCTATCAAAATTCTCACCGGTAGGAGAATCACCAATTTGGATCAATTCAAATCCACTTTTATCATCTTCCATAAATCTTTGGAGCTCCGATTGATAAATTTCCATAAGCAAATCTGATTCGGTAGCGGATGGACTCCGTGAGACCAGTCTTCGGAAAATGCCTTCAATCCAGACAACCGGATTATCTTCAGCCGTATTGATAAGATTTTCAGCAAGTCTCCTCGAGGCTTCGATGTATTGTGTATCGTTGAGTAAAACAAGCGATTGCAAAGGTGTACTTGTAGCTTGTCTCTTTACAGTACACATGGCTCTTTCCGAGGCATCGAATGTTAGCATAGAAGGAACCGGTATCGTTCGTTTCCAATAGGTATATATACTTCTTCGGTACAAATCGGCTCCCTTACCAGGGCGGTACTTGTTTTCTCCTATCTGGTTGGCTAATTCCTCCCATATTCCGGGAGGCTGATACGGTTTCACCCATTTTCCCCCAATTTTGAGATTCAGCAATCCACTGGCGGCCAAAGCCTGGTCTCTTATCATCTCAGCTGTCAGTTTTTTATAAGGACCTCTTGAGAGATAAACATTTTCAGGATCCTGTTGGTATTTCTTTTGAGTGATGGTGGAAGATTGACGATAAGTTGAAGACATCACCATCAATTTGACAAGCTTTTTCATGTCCCAGCCATCGTTCATGAATTCCAGGGCCAGCCAATCAAGCAGTTCGGGATGGGTTGGCAAGGCACCTTGATTACCAAAATCCTCGGGTGTAGCAACCAATCCTTTCCCAAAGATCATTTGCCAAAATCTATTGACTATTACCCTGCTGGTAAGTGGATTTCTTTCATCAAAAAGCCATTTCGCCAATCCCAGCCTGTTCTGTGGCAGGTCTTTGGAAAATTCCAGAATGGATTCCGGTGTTCCGCGATCCACCCTCTCACCCTTGGCACTGTAAACTCCCCTCTCCAGGATATAAGCAGGTTTGATACTGTCCAATTCTTCCATGATCATTACTCGGGGAATTTCCGTATCTATTGACCTTAGGCTGTCAAGCTTATTTTCTATTTGAGCTATCTCCCTATTCTCTCTTTTTAGATAAGTTTCATAGACTAAATTCGACTCATATTCAGGCTCGTTGTCAAAAATGTATTTTACCTCCAAAGGAGATAGCTCCCGATTATAAATTGATATCTCATCTATTGCTCCCTTAAATCCACTCAAATTATTCCCCTTCTTCCCGCGCATCATCCAATGACCAACAGTAAATTGGGTGCCTACCAAAATACTTTCATTATCTTCGAAGTAAAGGTCATTCCTTTCCAGATTGTCAGACAAGATTTCGACTTCCTGTCTCTCTCCGTTTACCAAGAGTGTTACCCCAGAAGCTTTGCCGGATCCATCATATGTTCCGAATATGTTGGTCCACTTATTTTTAGGAATACTGGTTTTGGTCCTCACTTCAATGAGCTTTTCAGTGGAATTAAAATGGCGTGAGCTTGTTCCGTAATCCACAGCAACTATTTGGAATCTCAGAGAATTATCTTTCCCTAAATAAAGCCCATAACCTGATCTGTACATTTCTCCATTTCTTCGGGACAATATGCCAGCATTATATTCCGGTGTTTCGGAATAATTGATCCAGCCTCCAAGAGAGAATTCATTATAAAATTCAAAATCTCCAATATCGCCGATCGTAAGTGTGTTGGTTCCGTCGAATTCCAGGGCTTTCTTAAATTTACCCGGAACGGTTGCTGGAGGTGATAAATTAGCCGGCAGTTTGAAGTTCAGCGTACCCGAAAAGGTTTTGGTTACATTGTTCTTCATGAAGCCAGTCTCACTCAAATCGAGATCAAAATGGGCTTCCAATCCTTGCTCTCTGAGAACCTCCCAATCTAAATTTCCAAACCAATTTCTGAGTATACTTTCACTGACCTCAGGCATTATTTTTTGCTTTTCATTTTCAACTTCGGCCAGCATCGTTTTAACCGCTTCTATTTCATTTTCCAGAAGGACATTTTCATATTTAATGGATGGTTTAGGAGCGAGGTCACTATAGCTAATCTGTCCTTTTTCGTCGTTGTTGGTGAAAAATGAAAATAATTGATAGAACTCTTTCTGTTTAATAGGATCATACTTATGATCATGACATCTGGAACATTGCATCGTAAGACCGATAAAGGCGGTGCTAAATGTCTGTGCACGATCTGCCGCATATTCCGTAAGATATTCCTCCTGGATCACCCCACCTTCCTGTGTAATTGGATGGTTTCTATTGAATCCTGTGGCCAGCTTTTGTTCAAATGATGCATTCGGCAAAAGATCCCCGGCAAGCTGCCAGGTAACAAAATCATTGTAAGGTAAGTTCCTGTTGAACGCATCTATCACCCAATCACGCCAGGGCCACATGGTTCTTGGTCTGTCATCCTGATAACCGTGAGAATCGGCATACCTGGATACATCCAACCAGGGCGAAACCATTCTTTCTCCGTAAGCAGGGGATGCAAGGAAATGGTCCACCATCTTTTCATAAGCATTTTCCGAGTTATCTGCTATGTATCCTTCGACTTCCTCCGGACTAGGGGGTAAACCAGTAAGATCAAATGACAGCCTTCGGATTAATGCTGTTTTTTCGGCTTCCACGGAGGGTTGTAATCCTTGAGCCTGCATTTTACTCAAAATAAAATGATCAATAGGATTTTCTGGCCAGTCTTTGTTTCCTGGTTCTGGTAAGGCAGTGATCTGCGGTGGGATAAATGACCAATGAGGCTTCCATTCGGCTCCCTCTTCAATCCATTTTTTCAACAAATCAATTTCATAATCTGTTAAGCTCAGGTTAGACTCCGGAGGGGGCATCATATAATCAGGATCAAGGCTTGAGATACGACGTGCTAATTCACTTTTCTTCAGACTGCCTGGAACAATTGCAAAACGGTTTTCAACACTGTCTACGAGGGCGAATGCAGCTTCTTTTATGTCTAACCGCAAGTCAGCTTTGCGAGCCTTTTCATCTGGCCCATGGCATGCGAAGCAACGATCAGAGAGAATGGGTTTGATGTGAAAATTGAAATCTACCTCTTCAGGTAGCACTTGACTGACCTGCTTATTATTATCCTGCGTCGACGGGTTACATGCCAGTAACAGAAAGATCATTGTGAAACAACAACCACTATGCAAAGCAAATTTGATCATATACAAGTTTAATGGGTTTTTCCGAAATACTAATAGAGCGAATGTATAGTCCAAAATGTCGCCGAATTTATTCTCTATTTCAATCTCAATTAACATATCATCTTCAATTGCAAACCATATTTTAAGCCAAGATATCCTTTACAACATTTCCATGTACATCCGTCAACCGGTAGCGACGTCCCTGATGTTTGAAGATTAATTGCTCGTGATCAATTCCCATCAGGTGTAAAATTGTAGCCTGAAAATCATGAACGTGGACTGGATTTTCGATAACATTATAGCCAAATTCATCCGTTTGTCCATAGCTTATTCCGGGCTTGACACCTCCACCGGCCATCCATGCCGTAAAGCATCTTGGGTGATGATCACGGCCATATCGCTCCCCAACATTCAGACCCTGGGAGTAATTGGTTCGGCCGAATTCACCCCCCCAAATGACCAAGGTATCTTCCAATAGACCACGACGTTTTAAATCAGACACCAAAGCCGCCGAGGCCTGATCGGTATCTCTGCATTGTTTAGCAAGGTGGTCAGGCAAATCATTATGGTGATCCCACCCCTGATGATAGAGCTGGATAAATTTCACATCTCTTTCAGCTAAACGGCGGGCTAGCAGACAGTTGGCAGCATAAGTACCGGGAATTCTTGATTCCGGGCCATACAACTCATATATAGATTCCGGTTCACCCGAAACATCCATTACCTCAGGAACTGACGTTTGCATCCGGTAGGCCATCTCATATTGCGCAATGCGGGTTCTGACTTCTGGATCCTTCACTTCCGCATGATACAGCTGGTTCAATTCACCAAGGTAGTCGAGCATTTTTCGGCGATCGCCTCCAGTAATTCCATCCGGATTGCTCAGGTACAGAACCGGGTCTTTACCAGAGCGAAACTGCACTCCCTGGTGTAGTGAAGGCAAAAAACCAGTACCCCATAATCTTGATGCCAACGGCTGGGCTGCAGCGACCCGGCCGGTTCCTTTAGACAACAGAACACAGTATGCAGGGAGATTATCATTATCAGTTCCTAATCCATAGCTGAGCCAGGAGCCCATGCTGGGCCTGCCACTTTGCTGGGAACCCGTCTGAAAAAAGGTCATGGCCGGATCATGATTGATAGCTTCGGTGTGCAAGGTTTTAATAAAGCAGAGATCATCTGAAATTTTCCCAATATGGGGCAGTATGTCACTTACCCAGGCACCACTTTGGCCATGTTGCCGAAATTCCCAATTGGCTGATTTTAGTGGAAAAGCCGCCTGGTTTGCTGTCATGCCAGTTAACCGTTGACCCATGCGCACCGATGCTGGTAGATCTTCACCCTCTCTTTCCCGTAACATAGGTTTATAATCATACAACTCCATTTGCGCTGGGCCACCGCTTTGGAATAGATAAATAACACGTTTAGCACGGGGTGCGAAATGCGGCAATAGCGAATTTCCGGCAATTGATATGGATGATTGAGAGGAACCTAAACAACCGGGTAAGAGAGAACTTAAAGCTGCAACCCCAATTCCGCTTCCGGCACTGGACAGAAAATGCCGTCGGGACATTTGGACCGGATTTAACTCTTCAGGACAATCTATATGGCTCATGTTTGGTTTCAAATTTAAAATCATCCTTTTGATATACTCTCTGTCAAATTCAGTATTGCATTAGCTACTACTGTATAGGCTGCAAGCACAGTTAAATCGAAATCCGGTTCCAACTTGTATTCCCCAATGTTTAAAAGGTTTTCGGCTTTTTCCGGTTCTTTTGCAAACGTCTCTTGTTCGTCCTTCAGGAGATTCACTAAATGTTCCATTTCTTTTTCCCGTGGATGACGTGAGGTAGCCAAACGAAAAGCAAAACGGATTCGCTCCTCATTATTAGCACCTCCTTCGGATAACATTCTGTATGCGATAAGGCGTGACGCCTCAGTGAATTGCGGATCATTTAACAGCACCAGGGCTTGCATTGGAGTACTGGTTGACTGTCTGCGTACTTCGCACTGCTCTCTTGCTGGTGCATCAAATGTCATCATCGACGGTGGAGGCAGAGAACGTTTCCAAAATGTATACATGCTCTTTCGATACAAATCTTCTCCATGATCCTGGATGTACTCCTTGAGTGGTTGATTACCGCTGGCTACCTGCAGCCAAAGGCCACGAGGTTGATAGGGTTTGACGCTTGGGCCGCCTATTTGCTTACTCAGCAAGCCGCTAATAGATAGCGCATGATCTCTTACGAATTCTGCCTGAAGTCTGATTTGTGGCCCACGGGCTAACATGATATTGTCCGGGTCTTTGGCATACAATTCAGGATCTACAGTTACTGATTGTTGATAGGTAGCTGACATGACCATTGTTTTCATCAGGTGCTTCACATTCCACCCGGAACTTTGAAATTCGAGGGCTAACCAGTCAAGAAGTTCAGGATGAGAAGGCAGGTCTCCCTGGCTGCCAAAATCTTCGGGAGTAGCCACAATTCCACGACCAAAAATCATCTGCCAGTATCTATTTACTGCCACTCTTGCCGTCAGCGGATTCTGGCCGTCAAATAACCACATAGCAAGGCCCATTCTATTTTCAGGATAAGCATCGGCAAAGGGTAAGACGTATTGTGGTGTACCAGGGCTAACGCGTTCTCCAGGCGTACTGTACTGCCCTCTTTCTAAGACATAAGTTGGTCTCACAGTGTCCATATCAGTCATGATCATCGTCGGGTTCAAAACAACCGAGGACATTCGCAATTCTCTGAATCTATATTCACTAAGCCGTTTGGTTAATAATTGATGCTTAGGATCATTATGATGTAACTGATGATAAAACAGTCGCTTGTTATCATTATCATCTCTTTCCTTTTTATTGGTTAGATAAATGAGTGGATTGTAGTCCTTTAATCTTTCAATTTCAGTAAGGTCAAGACTCCGATTAAAGACCATCAATTCATCGAGACGGGTTCTCATCAAACCTTGTGGACTCGAATCAATGTTATCCGTAAAGGGATTGCTGCCAACAAGAAAGGCATCTGGAATACCTGGAGCGCCATTCAGATTATCAGCAGTAACACCAAGTTCCTGAACCTTACCATCCATAAATAACTTTACTCCACTCGCCCGACCAGATCCATCATAATTCAGGACAATATTTACCCATGTATTACCGGGAAGGATATTGCTGGTTTGAACCGCCAATGACTGGGGCTTTTGAGAAGATTTTCCTGTATTGGCAATAGGGCTATTGATATTAAACCTGATCCCATCATCAAATACCGCTATTGAAAATTCCGGTTTTTGGTCTTTTTTAATCTGCCTGGGACCTAAAAGATTGCCACGGGCACCATTCTCTATTGAGTAAAGCCAGAAACTAATCGCTAAAGGCTTACTAACATCCAATGCTCTCAATGGACCAAGATCCAAATGATTGTCTCCGCTGAACTCAAGAGC
>JAQCLE010000028.1 GCA_027592755.1 Bacteroidota bacterium
TTTTCCGCTATTTTATCCGTTTTTTGAAATTAGACTTTCGGATAGTTGTGATAAAACATTACAAAATCAAGTTATAAACGATGATATCGGGGATTTAAAGATGACCTGTATTACCATAATAGTCTAATTCTTTGCTTAGTATCCTATCGTAGCTACTCTTAGATTTTATAATAAATACACCAAATTTAATACCTACAAAAAGACACTGATATTGTTTGCTCTTTTTGACTAAAACCGACGTAGAAAATTATATTCTGTAACTGCTGATTTTTCATTGAAATGAAAGTATTTTTTTGAATCTATAAAAGTGGATCATAATTTGCGTATGGAATCTGAATCAAAATGGATACAATTTTTAAATACTTATTAATATGACAAAACACATTCATAATATTTCGTCGATAGCAATGGTCACATTGGTCACACTGGTCGTTGGATTTTCCTCTTGTAAAAGCCAAAAGAAGCTTACTGAAATTAGTGACTTTGAGAAAGTAGCTCAATCAGATGACGAATCTACAGAACAGGTTAAAGAAGAGCCGAAGGAAATTAAGGAAACGGTTGCAAAAGCGGTTTCAAAGGAGGATCGCCTCAACAACTATTTCGGAGCTATAGCAACGGCCTCATCAGTAAATTCAGCGAATGCCAGTATCCAGGAAGCGCTTGCGATGTTCAACTCTTCAGAAGCGCCAGTGCTTATTGTAATCTACAAAGCAGGCAGTCAACCCGATTATGACGAACCCACAACAATTAGCAAGTATCTCAACTATTTAAAGGACACTAAAAACAACAATGCCCGGGTAGAAGAAGCAGTCTATGATGCCATTGGTAGAATAAAAGAATTAGTATTGAAAAAATCATTTTAACTAAAGAAATTTAGAAACATGCAACTCATAAAATATTCAATTTTATCGTTAACACTATTGCTTACAGTAAGTGCGTTCGGTCAAAGTAATGTCGATCCAAGAAGGAAACAGGCAATTGATTCACTGGCTCTGGAAAAAGTTAAAGATCTTAGTAAATACATTAGCATTATCGGAAAAAAGGGCACGCAATTTTCTGAAGCCCAAAGAGTAATGGATCGGGCAGAAGAACTTTTTGCCGATGGCAGTGAAATGGGTGTATCCTCTCTTAGCCGTGAAGAAATCAAATACTTCAAAGTACGTGAGTACTTTGAGCGTTTGATGGCTTTGAACTATGACAAAGTGACCATCAAATGGTATGATATTCACTACGTGAGTGATTTGGAACTTCAGCCTGACGGAACCTATGTTGGAGTAATTACCATCTATCAACGTTTTGAAGGCAGTTCCGATGATGGCCTGAGTTACAAAGACACCACTAAGAAGGACATTACAATCTATGTGAAGAGAAAAGAAACTCAGATTGCCGGTAGAATCATCGAATTTTGGGATGTGCTCTTAGGTGATATTCGAGTAGCTGAAACATCTGCATGAGAATCATCCTGCTGCTATTAATTGCCACATTGACTGTTCATGCATCGGTGGCTCAAAGTGAACTCTCCGATGAGATGAAGGAAACTGAGGAACAATTACGTGCCTCAACCAAGCAGATCAATCAATTCTTCAGAAGGTTTAATGGAGAAGAAGACGAGGATGGCAATCGGTACTTTGAAACTGACAAAAAGTACCGCGATCCTTCCTTAAGAAAAAAATACATGCCAGTGCTCTTTGATACTCAAACAAGCCAAATTGAGTCGAATTTGGTCAAGAATTTTGTAAAGCAAATCACGAAGAAGGACTCACCTTCGTTTCTGAATTTTCATGAAGATGATTGGTTTGCAGAGGTAAGCACCACATTTAAATATAAAGGCAAAGAAATCTCAGGTTTGCTTTACATGAGATTACAAAAGCAAGGGCTGGGCTATGAGTGGATCATTGATGATGTAGCATTTGAGCAATTCAAGAAATTGTTTGATAAGGATACCTCGGAAACCAAAAAATTCATGCACCCAATGAGTCATGAACTGGATTTCATGACCTTGAGAAAAGCGCTCCTTGAGAATCATGCTGAGCAGTTTACCGGTATAAATTACACACCGGATTTCCTTACAATTTTTCTCTATGAAATGAACCTAGGAAATCTAAAATTTGAAACGGTCAGACGTGTGGCGTTCCATTTTTTCTCCATTGATGGATATTACTTCTCTATTACCAATTTTAACCGATCGGGATACAATTCTGGATGGCTTATCTCTAGCCTTATTCCATTGGCCAATGATGCTCAAAAACAACAAATGAAGAATTACATCTATGATAAGAACTGAGGTGATTAGACACTTGGCTTTTTTTATCCTGATGCTCTCTTTTTTTGTTGGTAATGGTCAGTCTGAAGCTGATTCAGCCCAATACAATGAGGTGAGAGGTATTGTAAACTTTTACCAATACATGCTCAACTTCGTAGGCTCTCCCGAAAGCTCCGCAAGGGACAAAGAGGTAATCATAACAGAAAGCTATAAAAAAATATTTAGCAGCCAGGATGTTCAAGTTGAGGATGATCTAATCCTCGACCGAAGAGTCATCACCAATAAGGATGTTTCAGCATACTTGAGAGATGTTGATTTCTTTTTTAAGGAAATACAGTTTGATTTTGGAAATATTGAGATCGATAAAATTGAAAATGGTGATGGTGCATTTTACTTTTTGGCCTCGTTTGAGGATATTGTGAATGGCATAACTATCGACGATGAAGTACACACAAGTTCGAAAAAGCGCTTCATAGAAGTAAACATTAATGTCGAAGCAAATGACCTGAAGATAGCCAGCGTATATAGCACAAAGGTGACCAGGGCAAAGGAATTGCAAAGCTGGTGGGCCAGCCTATCATTTGGCTGGATAAATATATTTAAGAATTACATACGGTTTGATAGCATCTCCGATCCAATACTTTTAAGAATTGCTGCATTAGACAGCCTTAACTTATCTGGCAATGAATTAATTCAGAATATAGAACCACTTTTAGCTTTAAAAGACCTGAAAGTGTTGGACATTAGCAATTCCAAAATAACTGACCTCACTCCGTTACGATATGCAAGAAATCTTCGAAAACTGAAAGCAACCAATACCCTCATCGACGATGTTAGCTCCTTCGAGTATTTTGAAAAATTAATCTATCTCGACTTATCTCAAACAGCGTTGGTTGAAATATCCGCCATCGAAGGCTTGGGCCATTTGATT
Source organism: Bacteroidota bacterium (assembly GCA_027592755.1). Lineage (GTDB taxonomy): Bacteria > Bacteroidota > Bacteroidia > Cytophagales > Cyclobacteriaceae > JAJCYL01. The sequence goes on from JAQCLE010000028.1 coordinate 3,195, forward strand.
TTTCTTGATTTGTCCAATACTAAAATCACCTCTTTTGAACCTTTACAGCATTTGAATTCCCTCGAAAAGATCAATCTGTCGAACACCATATTTTCTGAACCCACCCTCCTGTCGGCGAACGCTTCTTTAAAGGAAGCAAATCTCTCCAGAACACCGATTGGTCAATTGTCTGTATTTAAGGATTTAAAAATGTTGAAACAACTGGATGTTTCGGAAACTGGTGTAATTGATCTTGACGGATTAGAAGGTCACCCAAAACTTGAAATTCTTATAATCAATCAAACTCCCGTCGCAGATTTGAACCTGTTGATTAACACTCCCAATCTTAAAAAAGTGTACGCTGACTATAGCGGCATATCAGAACAATTGGCATCCTCATTTATGGCAAAGAAACCCCAGACGGTTGTCGTTACAAACAGTGAGCAAGTGATGGGCTGGTGGAGTGCATTACCTGCCATCTGGAAGCAGGTTTTTAGCGAAATAATTGATGATAAAAATCCTGACAAAGAGGACTTTATCAAGTTAATGAATCTTGATTCTCTTGATTTATCCAACAGAAATCTTTCAGAAAGTGAACCCCTAAAAAAATTCAAACGGCTGAGATACCTGGATGTTAGTAACAACCAATTTACCAGCTTCAATTTCACAGAAGAAATGGTGGATTTAGAAATTATTAAAGGTGTGGATTTACCGGTAAAAAGTACTTTGGGACTTGAGAAAAATCTTGGCCTTCGATTCCTTATTCTTAATGGAAGTTCTTTGGAGGATATGCGATCTTTATCGAAGTTAAATAAGCTGGAATTGTTTGAAGTCGACCGCACGAGCGTAGATGAAGTTCAAATTGTGAAATACCTTCAAACAAATCCAAAAACTGTCATCATTTATCAATCTGAGGAATTGAAATACTGGTGGAATAGTCTTTCTGCGGAATGGAAAAATGCATTAAAGATTGACGAACCAGATGCCTATCATTTGCATCAGCTGATTGAACAGGAAGAGGTATTCATTTCCAATCAGGCAATTACTTCATTAGTTCCCTTGAATTTATTTATTAACCTAAAGAGGATTACATTAGACAGGATACGAATTACAAGTTTGGATGAACTTTACGGACACAGAGATCTTCAACAATTTTCATGTACAAATAGCCCACTTCAAACATTGAAAGGCTTCAGTCAATTGAAGCAGCTCGATTTTCTAGACATATCCAATACAGCAATAGAAGACTTGAAGGAACTGGAAGGATTGACCTCATTAAGGCATCTAAACTGCGCCGGAACAGGCATTAAAAATCTGAAGAATTTCACTTCACTTCATAACCTCGAAAGCCTCAATGTGAGCAATACTAGAATTTGGAGGCTTGAGAAATTGTATGGCATCATTCAACTAAAAACACTCATTTGTAATAACACACGGTTAACTGAGCAGAAAGTGGCAGATTTCCAGACACTTTTTCCTGATTGTGAAATCATTTTCTATTGATTGTATAGGTACTCTTTTACAAGTGGGTTCTACGGATGATTAGCGCTTGAATCTCCTCGAATCAGATTTAGTCATTATACTTTCATAATGCCGTTGTTGGTCATTTTATTTGTAACACTCCAATCCCAAATAGCTCATAGCGAGCCATGCATAGTTTTCCGGATTTTGCAGTGATCGATTATTTTCATTCGATGACGCTGCGATGATGGCTGCCTGGCAACTATAGATTTTTCTGTGTGAAAGCATACCTGCCTCATGGCCTAATTCATGAATTAAGAACTTCCCACTTAGCAGCGCATTTACATTAAAGAAATTTCTGCATAGCGTAATTTTAACATTGCCATAAGGAGCGGCCCAGGCGCCAACCCACCGATTGCACCTGCCTTTGTCTTCTTTGGTAACCTCGAGGATGAACTTCCCGTTGAATTTGGAATGAATTTTTCTGATCTTTCGATAGGCCATCCCGATGTTGCGAGGCTGCCCCAACCATTTCACAAATGTTTCGTCATTTTGCCATCGCTCTTTTCTCTGAGATTTCGTACTCTTTTCTTGCTCCCCTTCGATCTCCCATATTGACTTCACAGCATTGTACATGTGTTGTACGGCTTGATTGGCATTCAAGTATGCACTAGTAATCAGGATAGAATCCTGGCTTGTAAAACTCCCTTTTATTATCATATTATCAATAGACTGTCCATTGCATATTGTGCTCACCGCACCAATTACTATGGTTATCAATTGCTTCCTATTGATGAAACACATCTTTGCTCAAGTTATTTGAATCCTTATTGCGATATCACTTTTCTAACTACTTCCGTACCTACATCTGTGGTACTTGCTTTTCCTCCAAGGTCTCTTGTGAGTACAGCCTGCTCAATCACAATTTTTTCTATCACCCTTAAGATCAAAGCGGTATCCGCATCAATTAGTATCGTATCACCACGAAAGGTGGTCAGGCCCTTTTCTCCAGAAGCAAAAACTTTTATCTGAGCTTCTGCAATGAGCCCCAGTAACAGTATGCTAAATATGAGAAGAATGATTTTCATGCCGTCCCCGTCTAATTACCAAGGACTTCCCCAAGGTCAACAATGGCCCTAAGCTCCTTGTCTTCTAACTGAGATGTATCCATGGTGGCGATGATTAAATCGATCTGATTATCGATTGTTATTAAGTGATTTCCATTCACTTCATTAATCACCTGCAAACTCTTTCGAACTGAATCAAGGTTATAGTTAGTTTCATCAAGAGCGTCTTTAATAGAATTATACTCAGCCAATGCATTCCTATATTTTTCACTTAGTTCTGCAAAATTGGCAGTAAGCGCTACATAACCATCCTGTATTTTTCTTAATTCTTTGATCTGCTTGTTTTGAATCAAATTATATACGCCGAGTCCAATGGTGACTGCAATTAAAACATAAAGAGTTTTTCTGATCATGGCTTGTGCGAGGATGATTCAGTTAAATTTAATCAATGATGAGGAAAACAAGTGCAAGAAAACTATATGGATAGCAGTTCTCCTGTGATTATTGATTAATGTAACGCAGCATAGATCACCGTAACAAACAGCTATGACCAATTGTCATTTAACATTTAAATAGGTAACACTTTCAAAGTTAAAGACCTGTGACTCTGTCCTGCTCAATAACATTAATTCTGACATTTCTTTTGCCAAATCCGGGTTACTCTCAGCAAGGTTGTTCTCTTCGCCAGGATCTATCGATAGGTCATAAAGCTCAGGTGTGCTGTTTTTATCAGTAAATACATTGTAACGAACTGCTTTCCAGTTGTTTTTTCGTATGGCTTGTCTGCCGCCTCTCTCATGGAATTCCCAATAGAGATATTCGTGCTTTTCCTGATTGGATTGGCTTAGCAAAGTGGGAGCTATAGAAATTCCATCATTGAACCTGGGATAATATGCCGGCTGATCAAGGAATTCCGCAAAAGTTGGCATGAAATCCCAAAAAGCGGAAATTTGGTCCGTCCTTGATGCCTTTTGGATTTTTCCTGGCCAGATTATAATTAATGGCACCCTGATTCCCCCTTCATAAAGATCTCGTTTGAATCCCCTAAGCGGTCCGTTACTATTGAAGTAATTTGGATCTGCCCCACCCTCCTGATGGGGTCCGTTATCAGATGTAAAAACAATTATCGTATTGTCGCTAATACCGAGTTTCTCCACTTTAGCAATGATCTCCCCTACCTGTACATCCAATAAATCAATCATCGCTACAAATGCAGCATGAGATTCCTTTTGTGATTCATAAGGTCCATTTCTATAATCTTCACCCTCATCAAGTCCTTCGTATGAATTCTCAGGCAGGTATTTATCACGATATTTTTCCATATACGCTTCAGGAGCTACCAATTCAGCATGAGGGATAGCGGTGGGATAGAACATGAAAAAAGAAGTGTCTTTATTATGTTCCAGAAAATCGATGGCATGTTCGTGAATTCTCTGCGGAGAATATACTTCTTTGTTTCTCCCCTTATTACCGGGCAATGAGTCTACCGTGCCGTTATCCCACAAGTAATAGGGGTAATAATTGTGGGCCAGGCGTTGGCAATTGTAGCCATAAAACTCATTGAAACCCTGATTATTAGGTGTGCCATCCGACCCCGGAAAACCCAATCCCCACTTTCCAAATGCACCGGTTACATAACCTGCACCCTGAAACATCTCTGCCATGGTGAATATTGAATCCGGCAAAGGATGTTGACCTTCAGGTAGGATTTCTTTATTTCCACGAATAGGGGTATGACCTGTGTGCATACCAGTGAGTAGCGCACTTCTTGAGGGTGCGCAAACTGTAGCCCCGGAGTAATGCTGCGTAAATAGCATGCCATTTTTGGCCAGTTTATCAATGTTGGGAGTTGAAAATTTTGTTTGACCATAACAGGACAAGTCACCATACCCAAGATCGTCTGCCATAATGAATATGACATTAGGTTTCGATGTTTCCTGTTCCATTGGTGAATGATTGCAAGCGCTTAGGATTACCGCAGTCATCATTAGAAAAAAATGGAAATTAGTGCTGTATTTCATTATAACATTTAATAATGATGAGTTTGCTTGAGTTGGATTGATTTTATCATTAATTAATTCAACGGAGTTATTGTCAAATCTGAATGTAACGAAGACTCAGCGCTGCCACGTGTCGTGCCAGTCACCGGCATGGTACTTTCATAATATGCACCGCTGCAAACCGGAATGTGTGCACTTCCCGCTAAAATACCATGGCTAGGATCAAAACCGATCCAACCTGCACCGGGAAGAAATACTTCAATCCAGCCGTGGAGTTCAAATTCCATCTCTTCCTCATCGATGTAAAAATAACCACTTACAAATCGTGATGCTATACCCAAGTGCCTCAACAATTGTATTTGCATCCAGGAAACATCCCGGCAAGATCCAATTTTCAAACTAAATGTTTTATCCGCAGGGTAAGGTTCTCCAATCAATCTCGTCTCGATAACAAAATCACTATGAATCCGTTTAGTCAGGTTGGTGAGGAAATCTATTGTCTTGTTATTGGAATCTTTCAGAATACCATTACCATATTCAATCAGAGGATCATTGATCTTCGCTACCCGCAATGCTGATTGCAACGTATCGTGAAGATGGGCAGAATAGGTGAACGGTAAATCTGAATAGTTTATTGGTGATATGAAAAAGTTGAAGGGATTGTGTTCATGAACTTCTACAATTGATTCCGACCTGATGGTTAGCTTATCTGTCATTCCATTAAACCAACAGAAGTGTATCAAATTGCTCTCTGCATCTCTTTGTTCAGAAAGTCCCGCTGGATTTGGTGATACATCGAGACTATAAAATTCAAGATTGTTATTGGCCGTTATTTTGGGCTTGAATCTTAAAAAATGAGGCTCTAAAAATACATCTGAACCGAACTGGTAAATGGTTTCATGGAATATTTTCAACCTCATGTTACGATTGGGCAAAACAAAATTTTCATTTGATTCAAGAGATTAATTCTTAGTGCAATTTTTTTTTAGATCGTAAGGGGGTTATTTAGAGCAAAGACAATAGAGCAAAGACTTTTTTCTCAAAATCAAATACTCATTTTATTCCCTTCTTAGGAGGGGTTGAGGTAGGTTATTACATATTGTGGCCAGTTAATCCACCTCAAAGTCTCCTCCTTACAAGAGACTTTTGATTTCTCTCTAATTCAAGCAACAGGCTCTATTATCTATTGTCTTTGATTTTTAAAATTTACATCCTTTCGATCTTCTCAGGGCGTTGCTGATCTGCGTATGCAAATGGCTGGTTGTACCAGCGCTCACCCGTGGCTTTATACATGGCGTTGGCCAGAGCCCCGGATACTGGTGGTAAAGAAGGTTCTCCCAGACCAGTTGGGGCAATACCATTATCCACGAAAAATGCTTCGACCTCTGGTGGTGCTTCCGAGTGACGGATTAGACGATAATCGCCATAGTTGCTTTGATTGGGCTTACCATTGCTAAAAGTCATCTGACTGTACATCGCGTGTCCTATACCATCAATAATACCTCCTTCGATTTCATTAAGAGCTCCTTCAAGATTTACAACAATGCCACAATCCACAGCACACCACACTTTTTTAACTTTAGATTCTCCATTTTCCTTAACTATATCAAGCACCTGGGCAACATATGAGTTATGACAATAATATGCGGATACGCCACGATAAACACCTGGCTTTTCGGTACCCCAGTTGGATTTTTCTTTCACCAACTTCAAAACTCCAGCATACCTTGCGGCATCGTAATCATTGTCCTTTCCAATCGGGTCATTAATTGCCCTTTCAAACAATTCCAATCTGAATTCAATAGGGTCTTTACCGGCAGCTTCTGCAACTTCATCCAAAAATGCATTTTCTACCCCGGCGATGAAATTAGACCTTGGGGCACGCCAGGCTCCGGTGGATATGTTGGACTTAACACTTAAATTCTCAGCTGAGTAGTTTTCAACTGCCCCGGCAGGATATCTGTTTGGGAATAATGGACTTTCCCCTATCCCTACACCTTTTGCCTGAAAAGCAATCAAATTGTTGTTTTTATCGAGTCCGGCTTTATATTTTACTTTGTAAGCAGGACGATAGGTCCCCTGGGTCATATCATCTTCCCGTGTATAGACTAGTTTGATTGGTGCCTGCATTTGTTTAGAAATTATGGCTGCCTCCAATCCAAAGTGGCCATATAACCTTCTACCAAAGCCCCCTCCCATCCGTGTCATTTGGATTGTAATGTTTTCCAAAGGAAGACCCAATAAACTGGAAACCGATTTTTCCAAAAATTCCGGTGTCTGAATGGGGCCAACCAGGTCTGCCTTATCGGCTGTTACGTGGGCAAAGAAATTCATTGGCTCCATGGCATTGTGTGCCAGGAATGGAGCGCTGTAAGTACTTTCTATAACTTTGACTGCATTTTTAAATGCCTTGTCGGGGTCGCCGTCAGTTCGAGCTACTTCACCTTTTCCCTCGTCAATGGCCGTGAACATTTTATTCTCGTAATCTTCAGTATTTTCAAGGGCAGTGCCTACCTCCCACTCAATTTTCAAGGTTTTCCTGGCTTTCATTACCTGCCAGGTAGTTTCACCTACTACTGCAACAAGTTCCGGAAATGCGTTGGTATCTGACCATTGCTTCTCTTCCAGTGCTGTCTTGACAGTAATAATATCTTTAATTCCGGGCATTTTTCGGGCTGTTGTGTCATCCAAAGATTTGAGCTTCAAACCAAATGCCGGTGAAGAATATCGCAACTATCTTCAGCTTTTGGTCAAAAGTTTAAACCTGCACAATCATGTTTTATTTCTAAATGAGTTTATCGATCAGAAGGAATTATTTAAATATTTATCAGCTTCTGATATTTATATCACGCCTTATTTGAACGAAGCCCAGATTACCAGCGGTACACTTTCTTATGCCATGGGTGTGGGTTGTGCGGTTATCTCAACCCCCTATTGGCATGCAACAGAACTTCTGGCCGATGGTAGAGGTAGACTTTTCAACTTCAATGATTCGGATGAATTGGTGACCATTTTAACCGAATTGCTGGATCAACCAGATGTTTTGAAAACACTCCAAAAGAAAGCATCTCAGTATGGGAAAAATATAACCTGGCCAAAGATTGGAGAGAAATATTTGACATTGGCTCAAAATGTCCTGTCAGAACCCCGTAAAGCAGTAGTCAAAAAAGAAACCATTGTCGATCTATTACTCCTTCCTCCATTTTTGTTAACTCACATCAAACGATTAACAGATGATACAGGAATTATTCAGCACGCAAAATTTGGTATTTCTAACCTGAAAGAAGGCTATTGCCTGGATGATAATGCAAGGGCATTATTGATGGTTTTAATGGCCTACAAACAAAAAAAAGATCCGCTTGCTCTCGAATTATCTCCCATCTATCTGAGCTATATCCATTACATGCAAAACCACGATGGCACGTTCAGAAATTTCCTAAGCTTCAACCGGAACTTTCTTGATGAGGTTGGATCAGAAGATTCTTTTGGAAGGACAATCTGGGCACTTGGCTATTTGCTGGGTAATGCTCCCAATGACGCGTATTATCAAACTGGGAAGCTTGTGTTCTTTGATGCAGTACCAAATTTTGAAAAACTCCAATCTATACGAAGTATAGCCAATACAATCATTGGTATCAGTTTTTATTTAAGGAGTAATCCATCTGATGAGGGGATGATTAAACGCTTAGGGACGCTATCTCAAACCCTCGTCAGGCATTATGAAGAAAATAGCACCGACGATTGGAAATGGTTCGAAGCTTTGCTGGCCTATGATAATGGTATACTACCACTTGCACTTCTGCATGCCTCCGAAATACTAAACGATGATAAAATTACCAGGACTGCTGTGGATTCCATGGACTTCCTGACCAGCATAACAATGAAAGACGGTTATTTATCTATTATCGGAAATAAGGAGTGGTATAAAAAAGATGGAGAACGATCGATGTTTGCCCAGCAACCACTTGATGCACTTGCCATGGTATTAATGTACAATGAGGCTTTTCATTTGACAAAGAATAAGGACTACCTGAACAAAATGTACGCCTCATTCATGTGGTTTTTAGGGGAGAATGATCTTCGGATGAGCTTATACGATTTTGAAACAAAGGGTTGTTGTGATGGGTTTGAAAACTATGGAGTCAACAGAAACCAGGGTGCCGAAAGTACATTAGCCTATTTAATATCACACCTCACCGTACTACAGGCCTATGAAGAATTTTATAAATCGGATGAATGAAAGTTGCAATACTCTCTTCAATTGCCTGGCGAACCCCGCCGAGGAAATACGGGCCATGGGAACAGGTTGCTTCATCAATCGCGGAGGGATTACTGGAAAGAGGTATTGATGTGACACTATTTGCCACGGGCGATTCAATTACAAAAGGAAAACTGGAATCAGTTTGTGAACATCCTTACGCAGAAGACAACGCCCTCGATCCAAAAGTATGGGAGTGCCTGCATATCAGTCAGCTAATGGAGCAGGCAGACGAATTCGACATTATCCACAATCATTTTGACTTTCTTCCCCTTACCTACTCCAAATTGATTAAAACCCCAGTAATTACTACCATCCACGGGTTTTCATCACAGCAGATTGTCCCAGTTTATAAGAAGTACAATCTAACCTCCTCCTACGTTTCCATCTCAAACGCTGACAGACATCAGGATCTTGAATATTTACGCACTATCTATAATGGGATAGACCCTGATAACTTCACATTCAGGGAACAAAAGGAGGACTATCTGCTCTACTTTGGAAGAATACATCCAAACAAAGGAACGCATGCTGCCATTAAAATAGCCAGAGAATCCGGATATCAGATTAAAATAGCCGGGTTAATCCAGGACGAAAATTATTTTAATAAAGAAATTAAATCCTACATAGATAACGATCAGGTAGTGTACCTGGGCAATGCTGGGCCTGCTCTTAGAAATGAACTCCTCGGTGGCGCCAGGGCGCTGCTTCATCCGATATACTTCGATGAACCCTTTGGTTTGAGTGTGGTGGAGGCCATGATGTGCGGCACCCCCGTCATAGCTTTTAATCGCGGAAGTATGCCTGAACTAATTGTAGATGGCGTTACCGGCTATTTGGTCAATGACATAGCAGACGCAGTATCTGCTGTTAACAAATTAGATCATATTGAACATCAAACCTGCCGGGAACATGCAAGCACAAATTTCAGTGCTGAACGTATGATTGATGAATATATCAGCGCCTATAAAACGGTTTTACAAGGCGTGAAAGTTTGAAGAATTTGCGGATAGCCAGTTTAGGGCTATTTACTTTTTTTCAAAGCATCCAGCAATTCCGTCATATCCACCACACCATATGTTGATGAGTAGTCTGACACAGCATAGGGCAATATTAGGCTATTGTTGTGGATGATCGATCCGCAGGAATAGACCACATTGGGAACATAACCTTCCCGTTCATCTTCACGTGGAGAAAGCAGCGGTTCATCAAGTCTCCCTATTTCCTTTGAAGGATCATTAAGATCGAATAACGAGGCTCCCAGGCAATAGCGTCTCATTGGCCCCACGCCATGCGTAATAAGTAGCCACCCCTCTTCCGTCCATAGCGGTGAACCACAATTTCCTATTTGTGTAAACTCCCACGGAAAGCGAGGTTCCTGTATGATAATGGGGTCATTCCAAACCGTAGGTCTTTTGGAGTACATCAGGTAATTGTTAACACCATCAAGCCTGGCAAGCATGGCATATTGCCCGTTGATTTTTCGGGGAAACAATGCCAGGTTTTTATTTTGTGCCCCGGTACCATGGAGGGGCATAATACGGAATGTATAAAAGTCTTCCGTAGAAAGAAGTTTGGGAAGAATGGTGTGACCATTATAAGCCGTATAGGTTGCATATATTTTTTCTGACTTATCATCATCAATAAAACGCACAAAGCGGGCATCTTCAATTCCCCGGCTTTCAGAATCGGATATAGGAAATATCACACGCTCCGTAATATCAGAATCATGATGGAAATGCACATCATAAAATGAATCCGCCAACCATGTCACTTCTTCCAGGGCCATTTTTCTTTCAGCACTGATGTCGTTATTGGTAAGTACCCTGTTAACAACTTGTTTCAACACGTAATACTCAAATTTATCCGGAAGGTCCTGCATAATACTGGTTGAGTATTTAGCCGGAATATTCATTTCGTCCAATTTTCTAATAAAACGCTTTTTGTTATACAATTTTTTTTGGGAAATCTCTGCCTTATCAATGTGATCACCCATTTTCATCACCTGTAAATCATTATTCTTATCAAGAATTCCCCTTCTGAAAACCACAGATGATATATGACCTTCTCCCGTGGCTCGAAAAGAAATAATGATCCTTTTCTCTCCTTTTTCCAGGTACAATTGATCGAAATCCTCGACAATTGAAGGGTTGAAAAAAGCCGCCGACTCAATGGCATATTCCATTGTACAGTAGGACCCAATGAGCATTTTCCGCGTATCGGAGAGCTCAGCATAATTGATCTCCATCCCTTCAATGATCCCTTGAATATTGGAGCAATGTTTAAAAAAAACACGTGAAATATTTCTGTGGCGACCAGCAAACTCACGGAGCGTGTGCTCTAGGTTTTGATTGACTTGTTTTTCATCCAAAGTCATCAATTGGCCGACCATCTTCCGAGTACGATCATCGCCGTTCATAAAGTACCGTGTGACGACTCTGCTGGAATCAGGTAGAAACTTTACATCTTTTCGGGTGACTGTTACTCGCATAGCTCTCAATTAAGAAAAAAATGAACTTTATGAAAGGTACTGCAATAAATAACAATGTTAAGACATATTCACTTACGAAATAATGTCATCAAAAGTATTAATTGACTTCATCTTCGTAACTTAGTGATTATGGATATCATGAGAAGCTGGAGAGAACAAAAAGTAATGCTTAAATGGAGATTCCCCAACCTTAGCGACGAAGACTTTGTCTTTGAACTTGGCGACAAGGAGAATATGCTCACAAAACTTGGAATCAAACTTAATAAGACAAGAACAGAATTGGATTTGCTATTTGCAGAGTTGCAGCGGTACTAACTACACCGATCTAATAGAGAACTCACGAGTATATTCCCATTAATAGTCGTAATTTAGTATCATTAAACATCACGTGGACCCGCTCATTTCATTTCCGGTTCTTCAACTGATTCATTCTTGCCCGTCTGACCTGAAAATATCGACTTAAATATAAATATTGAACAATGCAATACTATTCAACGATAACACAGATGTATACTTATTTATGGAATAAGTATCGTCCTGCAATTTTGAACCTTATGATTGCTTCCGACGATGGACCTCAAGAATATAAATTTTGGGATCATGAATTTAAAAATGTCAACCCTAAAGAAAAAGGGGGGTATGCTTTTACACTGCGTGTGTTTCAGGGCAAGGCCATTAATGATATTAAAACGTCAGCAGTAGCAAAAGATTTGCTCGTGATCTTGCAGCAATCGAAAAAAGCGGCGGAACTTAGTGAGGATTCAATCTATGAATTTGTCCTCGACAAGCAATTTATGTTTCATATCAAGAAGGGAAAAGCACCTGAAATGACCCCGGCGAAGGTTTGAGGTTCAATTCGTGTAAACCGATTACTAATGATTAGTGCTTCACATCTTATACGGACGTATGTCTGCATTGGCATAACTCTGAAAAATATAATTCTTCAACTGACTAGAAAGGTTGATAACAAAGCAGTACATTCATTGATCATTACTCACCATAATCTTTTAATCAATTACTACAATCAATGCCTACAGCAACACTTGTTCTGATTGGGTCCATATTAGCCGGATTATGGATAATATTCTTCATCTTCCCCATCAACCTCTGGATTACCGCCATCTTTTCGGGCGTTAAGGTTAATCTTATTGACCTTGTTTTGATGCGCTTCAGAAAGGTACCGCCCAGGCTCATAGTAAGGTCATTGATCCTGGCGACTAAAGCGGGTATTGAAAACATTACAACAGAGCAGCTTGAGACCCACTACCTGGCACATGGACATCTGGAGAATGTAATCAAAGCTTTGATAGTTGCTGATAAAGCCAATCTGAATATGAATTTCCAACAGGCAACTGCTATTGACCTTGCGGGAAGAGATGTACTTGAGGCAGTGCAGATTTCTGTAACTCCTTATATTATTGTTGTTCCAGCCATAACCGCTGTTTCTATTGATGGTATTCAACTGATCGCAGAGGCTAAGGTTACTGTACGCACGAATATACAACAGCTTGTAGGTGGAGCAGGTGAAGAAACAATCCGAGCCCGGGTAGGACAGGGAATAATATCAAGAATTGGATCTGCTTCAAGCTTCCTTGAGATACTTGAAAACCCAAATGAGATTTCCAAGGCTGTATTAGCGAACGGATTGGATGCAGGCACAGCCTTTGAAATTCTTTCAATTGATATTGCAGATATTAACATAGGTAAGAATATTGGCGCTAAACTTCAGATTGATCAGGCTCAGGCTGATCTTGATATCGCTAATGCCAAGGCTGAAGAACGCCGTGCAATGGCAGTGGCTTTAGAACAGGAAATGTTAGCAAGAGTTCAGGAGGCTCGTGCCAGTGTGATTATTGCACAAGCAGAAATTCCCGCGGCAATGGCTGAAGCATTCAGAAAAGGCATACTCCAGAAAGGTTTACCAGCGGTTGGGCCTAAAAAAAGCCGTTGAAATCAATCAACAGCTTTTAAAAAAAAAATCAAATATAGGAATTAATCAACCAATTGAACATTAACTGCATTCATTCCTTTTTTTCCTCTTTCTTCTTCAAACTTTACTTTGTCATTCTCACGAATTTCATCGACAAGGCCACTTTCATGTACGAAAATGTCTTCGCTTGAATCATTAGGTTTAATAAAACCAAATCCTTTGGCATTATTAAAAAACTTTACTGTTCCTTCTTTCATTACTTTAATTAAATTATAAATTATTGTTTGTTTATGTTTTTCTATTTGAATTATCTATCTATGGACGTCCTGGCTTAGCCCTACTAACTCCATTTTTCCTAGTTGTCGCAACATTTTAATATGATCACCAATAGCCGATATAAAAGTTTTCCTGGAATTGTATGGAATGCCATATTCTTTAGCAGTATCCGCTACTATACGTGATAATTTTTTGTAATGTACATGGCAAATATTGGGAAATAAATGATGTTCTATTTGGTAATTTAAGCCCCCAATCAACCATGAGAATAGTTTACTGCGTGGGGAGTAATTACAGGTAGTAGCCAATTGGTGTGTTGACCAATCGCTGGCTATCATCCCGTTTTCATCAGGTAAAGGAAATTCTATACTGGGCATAACATGAGCTGTCTGAAAAACCATGCTAATACAAAGCCCTGTAACAAAGTGCATACTAAGAAATGCAAGAATGACTATCCATGGAGATAACGACACCATGTACAACGGTAAGGCCAGGGCGTAGGAATAATACGGCAGCTTCCATCCAATAACTTTCAGCACCGCCCGCTTAACCTCATTTTTCCCATTAAAAAATCCAATTTTACTATATCGGTTAATCCGAATAAAATCTTTAGCAGTTATCCATGATAAAGTAGAAAAACCATAGAAAAACCATATATAAATATGTTGAAATCTATGCAGCCAGTATCTTTTTGCATGTGGGGAAAAACGAAGAAAAAAAGGAGCGCTAATGTCATCATCAGCCTCATCTATGTTCGTATATGTATGATGGAGCACATTGTGCTGAATTTTCCATATGGTAGCATTCGCACCAATTAGATTCAAGGTATATCCCATATACTCATTGACTTTTGCATTTTTTGAATAAGAACCGTGAATAGCATCATGCATTACACCCATGCCAATTCCGGCCATACCCAATCCACTTAGCATATATAAAATGAATAGAATAATTGGACTTGAGATCAACCCCGAATTCACAACAATTAGTGGCATGAAGAATAGGGATAGCATGAAAATCGTCTTTAGGACCATGCTCCTATTACTATACCTACTCAGATTATTTGTTTTGAAATAATTGTTGACTCTTTTCTTTAAAGTTTTCGAAAAATCCGAGCCCCTGGTTGTGGAAAATTTGAGATTCTTGATAAACCTAATTTTTAATCTTAATGCACTTTGCAAGCGGTATGAGAAGCCGTGTAGGATTAATCAGAAATCTTTGTAGAGGTCTTAATTATTCACAAAGGGTATCCCTTTACACCTGCAAGGTACGTTTAATTAATCACATTTCTCTAAACCTTTGAAAGAACGGCAGGTAAATGAAAATATCTTATAACTGAATGGCTATCATAGGCCAGTGAACAAAGAATTGAATAAAGGTTATATTTCCTGGATATTAATTCCGTTAAAACTCAGTATCTTCGCACTCTTTTAATCAACTAGAGTTTATGATTGCTACACAGGGGATTTCCCTTCAATACGGGAAAAGGGTATTATTTGACGAAGTGAACATCAAGTTTACACCCGGCAATTGCTATGGCGTTATTGGGGCTAATGGTGCAGGTAAATCTACTTTCTTGAAAATACTTTCAGGAGAAATTGCACCTAATCATGGTCGTGTGAATATTGAGCCAGGGAAACGCATGGCTGTATTGAAACAAAATCACTTTGAATTTGATAATGAACCTGTGCTGGATACTGTGATAATGGGTCATAAGGAACTTTGGTCGCTCATGAAAGAAAAGGATGCCATTTATGCCAAACCAGATTTTTCTGAAGAAGATGGTAATCATGCCTCGGAATTAGAATCAAAATTTGCTGATATGGATGGCTGGAATGCCGAATCCGATGCTGCTGCATTGTTAAGTGGCCTTGGCATTGAAGAAGCGGATCATTATCAACTGGTAAAAGAACTGAACGGTAGCCAAAAAGTACGCGTTCTCCTGGCACAGGCACTCTTTGGCAACCCCGACATCCTGATTCTTGATGAACCAACCAATGACCTGGACATTAGAACTGTTACATGGCTGGAAGACTACTTGCTGGATTTCAAAAACACATTAATTGTAGTTTCCCACGACAGACACTTTCTGGATACAGTTTGTACCCACGTTGCTGATATTGATTTTGGCGCTATTAAATTATATACCGGTAACTATACATTCTGGTATGAATCAAGCCAATTGGCGCTCATTCAACGCTCTTCGGCCAATAAAAAAGCGGAAGAGAAAAAGAAAGAATTACAGGAATTTATTGCAAGATTTAGTGCAAACGCTTCAAAATCCAAACAAGCTACAAGCCGTAGGAAATTACTTGAGAAAATTAACGTAGAAGACATCCAGCCTTCTAATCGCAAATATCCCGGTATCATTTTCACACAAGGGCGTACAGCAGGGGATCAAATACTGGAGATGCATAAATTGAGCAAGGAGTTGGACGGGGAATATCTGTTTAAGGGCGTGGACTTGTTCGTAAACCGAGGTGATAAGATCGCGGTCATTGGCAATGATAGTGTAGCTGTAACTACATTTTTTCAAATATTAATGGATGAACAAAAAGCATCTTCCGGAACATTTAAGTTTGGACAGACCATTACCCAAGCCTACCTGCCGAATGAAAATTCTAAGTATTTTGAATCAGAAGATAACCTCATTGACTGGTTACGGCAATACTCAGATGTTGAGAAAGATGAAGCCTATATTCGGGGTTTCCTGGGTAAGATGCTCTTCTCAGGACAGGAAACATTAAAAAAATGCAGTGTACTCTCAGGTGGAGAAAAAGTTCGATGCATGATCTCTCGTATGATGCTGAAGGGCGCCAATCTTCTCATCCTTGATGAACCTACCAACCATCTCGATCTTGAGTCAATTACTGCTTTCAACAATTCATTGAGGGACTTTCCGGGGACTGTTTTATTCACCTCCCATGACCATACCTTTAATCAAACCATTGCGAATCGTGTATTAGAATTGCGTTCTGATGGTTTTATGGATACACTGGGTACCTACGATGAATACCTGGCTAAAAAGAAGTTGGTTCCTGTGATGGGATGATGATAAATCTATCGCCTCACTTTTCTGCCCCGATTAAAATCTTTCTTTTTCCCTCCCCGACCAAAATGCATTGAGGGGGGGGTGCTCCTGCTTTCTGTTTTTTTATGAAATGGCCGGGGCGTGGATCGCTTACTATCATCATCGTCACGATTCACACGAATACTCCGGCCTTCAATTTCAACTCCTTCAAATTTTTGGCTGATTCCCTTATCTTGTGAGCTATCTACATCAAAATATGCACAGTTCTTTTGAATCGTTAATTGTCCGAAGAATTTGCGATTGATATTAGAAACGTCTGACAGAAAATGAATAAGATCAGCTTTCGTCATCCCGTCAATGATTCCAACATTGACGAAATACCTGTTAAACCCGCTACTATCTTGTTTTCTGGATGGTTCCGATGATCTCCCATCCGTTTCGTTGAGGTCTTCTCCACCCTGGATCATTAAATGATCAAGTTGAGTAGTTATTAACCTTCTTAATATATCCTCCTTGCTTAGGTGTGCAAATCTGCTATCAAGTTTATTTAAGATGACCTCGGCCTGGTCATCAACCCTGGTGTTAACAATAAGATTCGCCCAGTTGTTAATACGGCTTGACTTCAACTCATCTACACTAGGTACTTCAATGCGTTCAAATTTTACCTTAATTCTCTTCTCCAGCTCGGCAATTCGTCTGGATTCACGTGGGTTGATAAAGGCTAATGAAATGCCCTTTTTTCCAGCACGGGCCGTTCTACCGCTTCGATGAGTATAGCTGTCTAACTGATCGGGAAGTGAGTGATGGATCACATGAGTCAGGTCATTCACATCAATTCCCCTGGCCGCAACATCGGTGGCTATAAGTAACTGCATTGAGCGTGTTTTAAATCGCTTCATTACGGCGTCCCTTTGTCCCTGAGAAAGGTCTCCGTGAAGTGCTTCCACCCCATAACCCATGTTGCCAAGGTCGTCCGCAATTTGCTGGGTTTCAATTTTGGTTCGGCAGAACATGATCCCTCTCATGTCAGGCTGCCAATCCAAAAACCGTTTAAGTGCCGGTATTTTATTTGATGTTTTTGTAATAACGTATTTATGAGAAATATCCTTGTTGATCTTTTCATCTGCATTAATGGATACCTCCAGTGGTGCATCCATATATTTTTTGACTAGTTTTCGAATACCAGACGGCATTGTCGCTGAAAAGAGCCAGGTTACCCTGCCTTCGGGAGTATGTGAAAGGATTTCATCAATATCATCCTTGAAACCCATGTTGAGCATTTCATCAGCCTCATCCAATACCACATATTTTACATGGTCCAACTTGATAGCTTTTCGCTTCATCAAATCCAACAATCGACCTGGAGTAGCAACAACAATCTGTGTCGGCTTTTTCAGCGCCTTTATTTGATTGGTAATGGCCGCACCACCATAAACCACCTCAACATTAAGGGCTTTGTTATTTTGCGAAAAACTTGTAAGCATCTGACCTGTTTGTTGACCCAATTCACGAGTAGGAGCCATAATCAATGCCTGCGTTGCTTTATTGTTGAGGTCGATCAAGTCAATTAATGGCAGACCAAATGCCCCTGTTTTCCCTGTTCCTGTTTGGGCCAGACCAATAAAGTCCGTAGGGTCATTACTTAGTAACATTGGAATGGCTTTTTCCTGAACAGGTGTTGGGGTTTCAAATCCAATTTTATCAAGGACTTCAAGAATCGATGCCGATAGTCCTAGCTTGTTGAAGTTATTCAATGAGTGGGTGTTAAATAAAGCTGCAAAGGTAGGAAGATACACTGAAATCACTCTGTATATCAGTTAATTATACTGAAATATGGAGGCGGGCTCAACTAACATCCCTATTATCTGCCTACCACTCTTATTATTTTCAGAATTAGCCCAAATTTATGTGATCAAGTGACTAATTATTATTGTTCTATTTAATATATTGGTTTTTACTTTGCCACGTAAGGGGTTGTTTTCGTTATTTATTGTTATATTTTTAACAAAATCATTATTTTCTTATAAGATCAATCATATAAACTTTGCTATTCAATCGCTATAAAATTCAAGAGCATTTCGACGAAATGTTCGAAACTGCTGGTGTTTGTCGTCCTATTTATCATGAGTTACAAGATAAACTGAACAGCTTCTCAGGAAAGAAACTCGAACAGCTTCAACAAACTACCGATAAAGCCCAAATGTCAATGTTTTGGCATTTAAAAATCCTGATAATAATAAACTGGTTTACATCCTGCTCAATATAGGAATTGATACGAAAATAGTTTCTACTGAAGCATCGAATCTGGGTAGTTATCAGCTTTTATCAACTGAAGAAGGTGATTATTTCCAGGATAATGGTCTCGTTGTAGCAGGACGACCTATAGCGCTTCCACCGATGTCAATACATACACTTATTGAACAATAGTCCATGCCTCGTTTATGAGGAACCTTTTATTAAACTCCATTTCTCTTATAAATCTGAAGTATCTGCTCCATACATTTCTCTCCGTCCATGGCTGCTGATACAATTCCCCCTGCATACCCCGCTCCTTCCGCGCAAGGGAAAAGTCTTTTGATCTCCATATGCTCGCAAGTATCTTTGTCTCTTGGAATTCTGACCGGCGATGATGTCCGGCTTTCTACACCAACAATTTGGGCTTCATTGGTATAATAACCCGTCATTTTCTTTCCAAAAACCTTCAATCCATGTCGTAACCTAGAGGAAATAAAATCTGGTATCACTAAATCCATGTCAACTGAAGTCAACCCTGGTTGATAGGAAGTATCCAATAGGGTACTAGATACCCTCTTCTTTACAAAATCAGCCATTCTCTGTGCCGGAGCAGCTTGAGTCTTGCCTCCATGAATCCAGGCGTTCCGCTCAACTGATGCCTGAAACTCCATTCCAGCCAGTTCACCATATTTTTGAAAGTCGGGGATGTCTTCCATCTCCACAGAAACAACTATTCCTGAGTTAGCAAATTGACTGTCACGTCTTGACGGACTCATGCCATTCACAACAACTTCGTCAGGAGCCGTTGCTGCCGGAACAATAAAACCTCCCGGGCACATGCAAAAAGAGAAAATACCCCTTTCAACTTTGCTGAAATTGGTTCTGGCAACAAGGGCATAAGAAGAAGCCGGAAGGTATTCACTACGGATATCGCAGTGGTATTGGATAGAATCAATAAGTTGTTGCGGATGCTCAATGCGAACCCCAAGGGCAAATGGTTTAGCCTCTATCTTTATTTTCCTCTCCTGGCATAGCTTGAAAATATCCCTTGCAGAATGGCCGGTTGCTAGAATGACCGCAATTCCCTTATACGGCGTACCATCAGCCAACTTTACTCCCTTCATTTCATTATTGTCAAGAATAAAATCGACGACTCTACTGTTGCAATGAACCTCCCCGCCTGCGGCCACTATGGTTTCTCTTAAGGCACTAACAATTTGTGGAAGTTTATTGGTACCAATGTGAGGATGTGATTCAAATAGTATCTCTTCCGTTGCTCCATGGGAAACAAAGATTTCAAACACCCTCCTGACGCTACCTCTCTTCTTTGATCGCGTATAGAGTTTACCATCAGAGAAGGTTCCAGCGCCGCCTTCACCAAAACAGTAATTGCTTTCAGGATTTACTATATGCTCTTTATTAATTGCTGCAATGTCCCTTCTTCTACTTCTTACATCTTTCCCACGTTCAATAATGATGGGTTTTAGCCCGCCTTCAATAGCCTTTATTGCGGCAAATAATCCGGCCGGACCCGCTCCCACGATTATCACTTGATCGGCATTCCTGATATTGTGTTCCCTTTTGAAATACTCAACGTATTCAATATCCGGTTGAATTTCCAGTATTTCAACCAGTAAATTGATCTTGACGTTCGGTTGACGTGCATCAATGGAGCGACGCTTTATCTGATAGAATTGCCCTTCTGAAAGGAGTTTTTTCTTTTCCAGGTAAGCCTTTAACTCCGCATCGCCATAACCCACTTCAGGGCTTACTTTCAAATCATATTCGGGCATGGTGTAAAGATATTGTGATTTCCTTGACAGGGCTACACAAGACCTATGACACGCCACAATAGTCAATCAAATAGAATTTGCAGTTTCTAAATTTATAACCGATATTCAATTTTAAACAAACACCAATTACCATGGAAAATATTATCTACATTTTAGCTCTGGTTTGTGCTGTCTGGGTCATTTATGACGTTTGGACCAAAGAAAAAATGGACACCGGTATGAAACTTGTCTGGACCATTTTCGCCCTGTTTTTTAGCATAATAACAGCCATCATTTATTATTTCGTGAAGAAGAAATAGTCACGATATACAATTTTTAGTTAATAATTTGGTTCATTGAGTTTTGATCTATATGCAGGCCATTGCCAAAAATTGATAGCTATAGACCTATCTCATCTGTTAACTTTATGATTAAAATCCAATAAAATGATAAGAAGCATTCTTACTATAGTATTCGCTATTACAGTTTTCGTCTCAGTCGCTCAGAAATCCATTATGGGTTTCAATGAATCAAATGCAGAAAAACAGCATTCACTTGAAACTTCATTCGACGCTAAACTTTCAACCGATAACCTGGATAGCTGGATGCAACGGATGTCAGCGCATCCTCACTATGTCGGAACAGAGTATGGCAAGAAAAATGCTGATTGGATGGCCGAACAATTCAAATCCTGGGGTTTTGATGTCCAAATAGAGACTTACCAGGTGCTATTCCCCTATCCTAAAATACGACTGGTGGAATTGACGGCTCCAACCTCTTTCAAAGCCAAATTGTCATCCGTCGCTGTTAAAGGAGATGAATATACCAGCCAGGGGAAGGAACTTCTGCCGAGTTATAATGCATTCTCAACTGACGGCGATGTCGAAGCCGAACTGGTATTTGTCAACTATGGCGTGCCTGCCGATTATGAGGAGCTTGAAAAGCTTGGGATCGATGTGAAGGGTAAGATTGTCATCGCTAAATATTATGGCTCATGGCGGGGCATTAAACCGAAACTTGCGGCGGAAAAGGGCGCCATCGGTTGCATTATCTACTCCGATCCCAAAGATGACGGGTACTTTGCGGGCGATGTCTATCCAAAGGGGGCATTTAAAAATAATACAGGGGTTCAACGCGGCTCGGTGATGGACATGCCTCTCTATCCTGGTGATGTACTTACTCCCGGGTATGGTGCCACGGCAGATGCTAAGCGACTGGACCGGAAAGACGCACCTACGATTACAAAAATCCCTGTGCTCCCAATATCCTATGATGATGCGCTGCCTTTACTGAAAGCCATAGATGGTACCGTGGCGCCACGGGCATGGAGAGGAGCTTTACCAATTACCTATCATATAGGACCAGGACCTGCCAAAGTGCATCTAAAGCTTGAATTTGACTGGCAATTGAAACCAGCCTACAATGTAATCGCCAAAATGAAGGGATCCGAATTTCCCGATCAATGGATAGTCAGGGGTAACCACCACGACGCCTGGGTACATGGCGCCAGTGACCCGGTAAGCGCAATGGTTGTACTGCTTGAGGAGGCCCGTTGCGTTGGAGAACTGGTAAAAGCGGGTTTTAGGCCAAAAAGGACATTGGTTTATTGCAGCTGGGATGCCGAAGAACCCGGATTGATCGGATCAACTGAATGGGTTGAACATCATAAGGAAGAGCTACAGGCGAAAGCAGTTGCCTATATCAATACCGATGGCAATGGAAGGGGTTTTTTATCAGCCGGTGGATCGCACAGCCTGCAGAATATGGTCGGAGAAGTGGCCCAGGAGGTCATGGATCCTCAAAAGGGTGTATCTATAGGGGAAAGGATGGGCGCTCAGGATTTGATGAATGATGGGGATGGAAATCCTGGTTTGTATGCCTTGGGCTCAGGATCGGATTACACGCCCTTTCTTCAACATGCGGGGATTGCCTCTCTCAATCTTGCTTTTGATGGTGAAAGCGCCGGTGGAGAATATCATACCATTTATGATACCTATACCCACTATAAGCGTTTTAAAGACCCTGATTTTGCTTACGGTATAGCACTGGCCCAAACCGCAGGAAGAATTACACTCCGGCTTGCCAATGCTGACATCTTACCATTTGAATTTCAACAGTGGCACATCACCATATTAGAATACCTGGAAGAGGTAATTCAATTGACTGAAGATATGCGTGTATCAGCGGAGAAGCACAATAATTTGGTTGATAAAAATGCATTTCATCTGGTAGCAGATCCCAAGAAACCATTTGTAAATCCACCAAAAAAAGGCGTTGTGCCTTATTTGGATTTTTCACCCGTGCAGAATGTAATGGTGGCACTCAAAGAAACCATTGATACATTCACAGCAATCGATTTCGAGCACCTGGATCACCAGGAAATGACACGCTTGAATGAAAAGTTAATGCTTACTGAGCAATCGTTGATGAGCAATTCCGGTTTACCCCGAAGACCCTGGTACAAACATCAGATTTATGCACCAGGATTCTACACAGGATATGGAGTCAAAACTTTACCTGGAGTTCGTGAAGCAATTGAGGAAGAAAATTGGGATGAGGCCCCGGAGCAAATCAAACTATTGGCCGGAACACTCAATGGATTCAACGATCATATTCAAGAAATGATTGGTTTTCTCAAATAGACAGTCGATTTTTAACTATATTCTACTGATATACAGTGATTTATAGTTTAATTTAGAAGTAAAATATGAGTAACAATTTTCGCTTTTTATCTTAACTCCGTAGCCCAAATTATGATAAAAAAAGGCTTCCGTCTGACGTTGTTTCTTCTTGCTTTAATATCAGGTTCTTATAAAACGGGTGAAATGAATAATAAACCCAACATCGTCCTGATCATGGCAGATGATATGGGTTACGAATGTCTGGATAGTTATGGAAGTCTATCCTACAAAACTCCTATTCTGGACTCACTGGCATCCCAGGGGATTCGCTTTTCCCATTGTGTATCTCAGCCATTATGTACTCCATCGAGGGTTAAATTAATGACAGGTTTGTACAACTACCGCAACTATGATTTTTTCGGGCATTTAAATTCCGATCAGTACACTTTTGGAAATTTAATGAAAGAGGCAGGGTATTCAACCTGTGTTGCAGGAAAATGGCAATTGAATGGACTGGCCTATAAGGATACCCTCACATGGTGGAATGACAATACACGCCCTAATCAATTCGGATTTGATGAATATTGTTTGTGGCAACTCACCAAAACAGGAAAGGAAGGGGAACGATATGCTAAACCTTTAATTGAGCAGAATGGAACGATACTCCCTACAAATGCCGATAGCTATGGCCCTGATATCTTCACAAATTATATTTTGGATTTCCTGGAGAGAAAAAAAGAGAAACCCTTTTTTATTTATTATCCAATGGTATTGGTACATGACCCATTTGTCCCGACTCCGGATTCTGAAGAATGGAGTAATGAATCCATGCGCTATGAGAAGGACACGAGCTATTTCAACGACATGGTGGAATACGCCGATAAGTTAGTCGGAAGAATAGTCGCTAAACTCAAAGCGTTAGATATCGATGAAAATACGATAATCATATTCACAGGTGATAATGGCACCCACCCTACCATATACACTAAGACTGTAAAAAATGTTATAAGAGGTGCAAAAGGAAATACTATTGACGCGGGCACACATGTTCCTTTAATCATTTCCTGGCCTAAAAATATCACGGAAGGGTTCGTGTTTGATGAACTCATTGAGTTCAGTGATTTCTTTCCAACCCTCGCAGATATTGCTGGAAAAGAGGTCAAATCGGATGGTAGAAGCTTTTATCCCCTTTTGAAGGGAACAAATTATGATCCACGAACAACAGCCTTTGTCCACTACGACCCAAAATGGGGTGCTAATGTGAACATGTTCAGAAATCAGTTTGTCAGAACCGTTGACTATAAACTTTATCAGGACGGAAAATTCTTTGATTTAGCCCAGGATAAACTTGAAAAAAGACCATTGAACATTGATTCAATATCAAAAAAGGAAATAGAAATTCACTCCGCTTTGTCAAGCGAATTGAAGAAGCATCATGCATGGAATAATTAGGGGATTTCGGTTTGAAAAGAAATTCTCCGGCTACCGTGCGATTTAATGACCGTGCATAATCGGAAAGCACACATCATCCATAACCATTGTCTCAATCCGCATCTGGCATTAGTTCAATCAGTTCCTGCTCCATAAGGTCAGCCCAGATTCTTAGGTAGTCAATTACGTCCTTCTTATTGTTCTTTTGAAGCCATCGGCCAGCCCTTTTAACAATACTGTGGTCTGAAAGCCTCTCCAGATTTATTAGGTCTCTTCTTGTAAGGCCTTTCTCCAATAAACTGCTAATAAGAATATCTATTCTATAACCGCTGGTTGGGCAGTACTCCTCTACCTGGTTACTCCAGTCACCGGATTTTTGCAGGCGAAATCATGTATCTCCACTTTTGAGAAATATGTCAACTCCCGAACCAAGTGACCGCAATTGCAGCTTCCCATGTGTCCCCATTGGTATAAGGCGCCATTTTCCAGGTTTTTCGCCGTTCTGCGAAAAGCAGTAATCAGTTCAAGGGATGGTTTTGACATACTACTAATCTCTAGCAGGTCATCAGTGAGTTCCTTTTATCGCATCTACAATATTCTGATTTTCCCCTTCTTTCTTCACAATAAGCAAGGGAATCCCTTCATTTGATTTCAAAAGTTTCATCGTATTACTTCCCAGCAGGTCAAAAGAAGCTCTTGATTGTCCCCTGGAACCGATAACTATCATATCGACATCATTACTTTTGGCAACCTCCAATATTTGATCATCAAGAGAAACCTCAGTTCTGTGGGTTATAATTGGCTTTATCTCGCTATCAAATGTTTCAAGTAATTGGTCCATTTCTTTTTCTGCGTTTAATTTCATGATGGCCACGAATTCCTCATAACTCTTCCCGGATTTGGAATAACCTACTGGGACACCATAACTGTGGTGGGTCATTAATCTAATCTCCTCATTCCTCCCTTTTATTTCAATGGCTTTTCCCAGCGCTATCCTTGAATGCTCGGAAAAATCAGTAGTTACAAGAATATTGTTCAGCTTTGGTTTATATCCTTCTGGTACCATCAGGAAATTACAAGAAAGATTTCTGGATAATCGATCTGAAACTATCCCGGCTCCTCCTGATACTTTTTTCCTCCCGACAATTACCAAATCCACCGATTTCCTGACGACGAGATTTATCACCTCGTCCATTGGTAATCCGGTCATGATGTGACATTCATAGGAAATACCAGAATCTTTGAAATATTGATCGATTTTATACTCCTGTTCGAGTTTTTTTTCTACAATTTGTTGATGCTCGAAACCAGCCAGAAATTCATCAGAAAGGTGCGGAAATGAATCCATTTCCTTTATGACGTGCATAAAATAAATCTTCTTGGGATGAAGCAATGAACTCAGAAAGCGTGTGTATTCGAAGACACTGGAATCCATTTTGGTGAAGTCCATAGCAACAGCCCATACCTGACTTTTTTTCATTTGAATGTCATTTGAAGATTAAAGATGTTAATAACGTTTTTTCAATTTGACTCAACTCAATATTAAATGTAATAGTCTTGGCATCATTTGCAAATAAACGAATCTTATTTCGGTGAAATGCTGATTTATATCTACTTAAAACCAAAGACAACTCAAGATAAAACCCGCTATTTTTGGAGCCTTCCATCTTTTTTAGCACATAGCCAAGATCTATCACTGTTTATACTCGCACCGCCGATAAGTTTTCAATGACCTGAACTTCAGGATATAGTTGATAGATATAAGAGGGATTACCAGGAACTTGTTAATATAATTTTTTGAATTCTGCAATCCAGGCTGCTGCCATGAGATGCGCCCCCGCGGGTGATGGATGAACTCCATCCGGACACCAAATTGAGGCAGGCGCTTGTTTCAGTGCTTCATTGAAAACATTTTGGAAGGGTACAAATGAAGTATTAAACTCTTTCGCCAACTTAGCTGCTGATTTTTGATATCCCTTCAGTTCCTTTTCCCATCGATCAGTTATGGCCGATCCTCCCCAAACTGCAAAAGGTTCACAAATAATGAGTTTTACATTGGGCAATTCTTTCTTAGTTTGGCTCAGTAAATTTCTGTAATCTGTTTCATACCTTTCTACTGTCCCATCATACTCGCCATTTACCATGTGCCAGTAGTCATTAATACCAATTAAGATACTTAGCACATCGGGTTTGATCATTAAAGCATCATCTTTCCAGCGAGCAGCCAGCTGATGGACTTTATGCCCGCTTATTCCGCGGTTGTATATCTGATAGTCATTGGTGGGATTGTCTGCCACCAATTTAGCTGCCGCCTGATAAACGTAACCCTGGCCCATACCCCTGGAGGAATTGGCATAATATTGATCCTTTGCTCGTCCGGCATCAGTAATAGAGTCGCCCTGGAACAGAATGGTAATTCCTTTGGGAATTTGACTGGTCGCTGCAGATACTTTATGTGCTATAAATGGAGAAGAAGCCAATGCCAGGGAAGCAATGGAACTGTTTCTGATAAAATTTCTTCGATTCTGATTCATTAGTTCACGTATTTATGTTTCTTGAATTAAACCTTCCTGTTCCTATCTGCCCATGGGCCATTAATAACAAGCGTTAATCCCGGACCCTGAATGTTGACAAATAATGTTTGTCCATCCGGTGAAAAGCAGGCACCTGCAAATTCAGACTTATAACCAACATTCTTAGCAATATGATATATCTGGCCCTCTGGAGTCACTCCTACTATTCTCGGTGTTGGCAAATCTTCACAAATAACAAGGTCTCCGTGGGCTGATACAGTTAGATTATCTGCGCTCTGCACAAGGTTAGCATTGTTTGGTTCGATAAAAATTTCCAAAGTTGCAGGTTGATCAGACTCCACTGGTTGCCCTTCCATCGGAGAGGTAATGTATCGGAAAATCTGTCCCAGTTGTTTCTTGCCACCATTGGTGCAGGCAAAATAAAATTCGTCATCTCCATACCACATGCCTTCTCCCCGTGCAAAACGAGCAGCACCATTATCAAAACCACGAATTCGAAGGTCATCCTCGGGAGAATCTATCCCCTCGATATCCTGCCATTCTACAATGTACTTCTTCCCAATTTCCATGACTTTGCTCTCTAACTCTTGCCAGTTACGCGTATCGAAACTGGGTAATCCTTTTAAAGCCAGTACCTGAAGTCGACCTGCATGCAGATTTCCTTTTTGATCTGGAATGAATCTGTATATCAAACCATCTCCTTTATCCTCGGTCTGATAAACAATTCCATTCTCGGGGTGTACACAAACCGCTTCATGCCGAAATCGACCCATAGCTTTAAGGGGTACAGGATCGAATAGTTTGGGAGTAGTTTGTGCTGGCACTTCAAAATTATAACCATGATCCTTTTCCAAAGAATCATCCGCTCGGGTGACATCTTCCTCACAGGTAATCCAGGAATTCCATGGTGTCGCTCCTCCAGCGCAATTACGAATGGTGCCAGCCAGACTTAGATACTCCAATTCAACTTCCTGAGTCTGTGGATTGTAGATGAACGTAGTAGTTCCTCCCATGCAGGGTCTTTTACCTCTGCCAAAATCAAAAAAGCTTTCGGGTTTCAACAGATTAAGGAGCGACAAATCTTCACCGAATGCCCCTCCCTTGAGATCTGATGGGGTAACTTCATGATTCCTCACAACAATGACTTTACCATCGGGACCCTGGAAAGCTGCCATACCATCCGCCGAGCCGGGTACCAATAAACCATCTGCCATTTGATCTCCCTGCCGAGAGATGATTTTATAGGTGAAGCCTACCGGCAAATTAACGATGCCCTCAGGATCGTCAAGCAACGGGCCATAACCCTCATGCAGCAAAGCGTCGATCCTGGTTGTATCCCGGTCACCACTTGATCCACAAGCACTGACATAGGCTTGCAGTCCAATAAATCCAGAACTAATAATTCCAGTCTTTTTAAGAAATAATCTTCTTGAAGGAATACTCATTTTCATACCGTGAAGATCAAATCTAAATTACTACTGATTCCTGATCAATGTCTAAAATCAACCTTTTATTAAAACAGGTATATATCTCTTAATACAGATAGAGAATTTTAAGCTGGCACCATACCATGCGGATCGATGACATACTTCGTAGCTGCACCCTTATCGAAATCCACATAACCCCTGGGACCTTCATCAAGACTGATCACCTGCACATTTACTGCGTCAGCAATTTTTATCTTGTCATATAGAATGGCCTGCATCAGGTTACGATTGTATTTCATTACCGGGCACTGTCCGGTTGTGAAATGATGGGATTTGGCCCAACCCAAACCTATACGGATGGTAAGATTACCGACTCTTGCGTTAGCATCCACCCCTCCTGGATCGCCGGTAACATAGAGCCCTGGAATTCCAATCCCACCTCCTGCTCGCGTCACTTCCATTGCAGCATTAAGTACTGTGGCGGGTTGTTCCACGCCATGACTATCGCCATGACCCCTCGCTTCAAATCCCACACAATCAACGGTACAATCTACTTCTGGTATACCAACGATTTCAGCTATTTGTTCTCCCAGTGTTGCATTTTTTCTTAGATCAACTGTCTCACATCCGAAGCTTCTGGCCTGCGCCAGTCTTTCCGGAATCAGATCTCCTACTATG
This sequence comes from Bacteroidota bacterium, assembly GCA_027592755.1. Lineage (GTDB taxonomy): Bacteria > Bacteroidota > Bacteroidia > Cytophagales > Cyclobacteriaceae > JAJCYL01. The sequence continues at coordinate 32,386 of JAQCLE010000028.1, forward strand.
ACCACAGCAGCACCAAGAAGATGGCAGGAAGCGGCACAAGCCAACCCGACAGGGCCAGCGCCAGCCACGTAAACGATAGCGCCAGGTTTTACTCCTGCGGATACAGCGCCATGATAGCCGGTAGGAAAAATGTCAGACAAAAGGGTCAGGTCACGAATCTTTTCCAGGGCCTGATCTTTATCAGCGAATTTTAAAAGGTTGAAATCTGCATAAGGGACCATCACATATTCAGCCTGGCCACCGATCCATCCACCCATATCTACATAGCCATAAGCAGCACCTGCACGACCTTCATTTACATTAAGGCAAATACCGGTTTTTTGTTCTTTACAATTCTCACAGCGCCCGCAAGCGATGTTGAAAGGTACTGAGACCAGGTCCCCTACTTCCAGGAACTCAACATCCCTTCCTTTTTCCAATACTTGTCCGGTAATTTCATGTCCCAGGATTAGTCCTTCCGGTGCTGTTGTTCTCCCACGAACCATGTGTTGATCACTACCACAGATATTGGTGGAAACGATTTTCAGAATAACGCCATGATGGCATTTTCGGTCCCCTATGGCAAGTTCCGGGAAGGCAATATTTTGAATTTCCACAACGCCCGGTTTGATGTAAGCAAGTCCTCTGTTTGAAGCCATTTTTTTTAGTTTTTATGATGAAAAATTACATTTAGGATTCATTTCAATTAGCCAACACAAAATTCACCTTCGTCGGTGTTGGTTGTTATTATTATAAACGCTTTTGATGCGAACACCATCATGATAAAATTCCTTTCACCACCCTGCCATGCACATCGGTTAACCTGAATCTTCTACCCTGGTGTTTAAAGATAAGTCGTTCATGGTCAACTCCCATCAAGTGCATCAATGTGGCCTGAAAATCATGTATATGCACACCATTTTCAACGACATTATATCCAAACTCATCGGTGCCACCGTAGATTGTTCCTGCCTTGATCCCTGCTCCTGCCATAAATAGTGTATAGCACTTCGGATGATGGTCGCGGCCATAATTGGTAGCACTAAGTGTTCCTTGTGAATAATTTGTTCGGCCAAATTCCCCTCCCCATATGACGAGTGTATCATCCAAAAGTCCTCTTTGCTTAAGGTCCATAATCAAAGCAGCAGAAGGCTGATCGGTCTCTTTGCACTGTATTTTTATAGCATTTGGCAGACCACCATGATGATCCCAGCCCTGATGATATAATTGGACAAACTTCACATCTTTTTCTATCAGCCTCCGTGCCAATAAACAATTTGCTGCGTATGTTCCAGGCTTTCTACTGTCCTCACCGTACATCTCGTAAATGTAATCTGGTTCACCGCTAGTGTCCATAATTTCAGGCACAGATGTCTGCATGCGATAGGCCATCTCGTATTGAGACATTCTCGCCCTTATTTCAGGGTCTTCAAATTGATCATGCTGGATTTCTTGCAGCGTGTTGAGATGATCAAGTTGGGTCCGCCTGTTTTTTTCAGTAACTCCAGGTGGGTTGTCCAGGAACAATACCGGATTCTTACCTGCCCTGAACTGTACTCCCTGGTACTCTGAAGGCAAAAAGCCATTGCCCCAGAGTCGGGAATATAATGGCTGGCCTAATTTGTCTTTCGTTATCAGTACCACAAAACCAGGAAGGTTCTCATTGTCACTACCTAAGCCATAGCTCATCCATGAACCAATTGACGGTCTTCCGGGAAATTGTGATCCTGTTTGAATAAACGTAACCGCAGGATCATGGTTTATGGCTTCGGTGTACATGGATCTTATAAAGCAAAGTTCATCTGTGATCTTGGCTGTATGCGGCATAAGTTCGCTCATCCAAGCTCCATTTTGTCCATGTTGCTTAAATTTAAAAATTGAGCCAGCCAACGGCAGAGAAGTTTGTCCAGACGTCATCCCCGTCAACCTTTGTCCATTTCTCACACTCTCCGGCAGTTCCTCCCCATTCATCTTGGCAAGTAATGGCTTATAATCAAACAGATCCAATTGAGAAGGTGCCCCACTCTGAAAGAGATAAATTACCCTCTTAACTTTTGGTGTGAAATGGGGATTGCCAAGTACACCTCCAGTACCTGGAGATGATGCCAATAAACTATATGGATCAATTAACGAGCCCAGTGTAAGCGCTCCTAAACCAAGCGAAGTTCTTGTGAGGAAATCGCGTCGGCTATAGTCACTTTTAAAATGATCGCACATCTTTTTATCTTTTCATATAAGCTTCATCCATATTAAACAGCGTATTGGACAATACCGATAGCGCGGCTATTTCTATGGGATCGTAATTTTCTGATACTTTGAAATCTCCAACAGCCAGGTAATCCGTTGTTCCTTTTATATCTTTTTGGAATTCCTCGTATTCATCCTGGTAGAGGGTTTCAAAAACTTCAGTTTCCTTTTCACTTGGTGGCCGGCTAAGTACCAACTGAAAACCTGTTTCAATTTTATCTTTCAATGAATCACCAGCTTCTCTTTTGAGTCTGAATGCCAGAGCCCTGGACGCTTCCAGAAATTGAGGGTCATTGAGCAGGACGAGCGACTGCAGTGGCGTGTTGGTCCTTTCTCTTGCGATGGTACAAACTTCCCTGCTTGGTGCATCAAAAAGGGTCATAAATGGTGGTGGCGATGTACGTCGAATGAAAGTATACATACTCCTGCGATACTGCCCTTCGCCCTCATCCTTCTTGTATTGATACAAAAAATGTGAGAAATTTCCTTTCTCGAGCCATAGCCCATCCGGTTGAAAAGGCTTAGCGCTTTCCCCTCCTATCTCATCGTTCAGAAGTCCACTCGATGCCAGGGCATTATCCCTTATAAATTCAGCCTGCCAACGGTAACTTGGCCCCCTGGCCAGCCAGGTATTCATTCCATCCTTTTCACGAAGTTCTTTCGATGTCTTTGAACTTTGACGATAAGTCCGACTGGTCACCATCATCCTGATTAAAGCCCTTACATCCCAACCGGACTCCATAAACTCAACCGCCAGCCAATCGAGCAATTCTGGATGCGTTGGCATTGTCCCCTGACTACCGAAGTCATTGGCGGAACTTACAATTCCCAGCCCAAAAATCATTTGCCAGTATCTATTTACTGCTACTCTAGCAGTTAGCGGATTTCTCTTGTCGAAAAGCCATTGACTTAATCCAAGTCTATTGCTCGGAAACTCCGATGACATTCCAAGAATTTTCGCTGGCATTCCTGGTTTAACTTCTTCTTCATGCGCATCGTAAACGCCTCTATTAAGTACATATGTCGGACGAGGTTTATGCATCTCCTCCATGACCATCAACTCTGGGATTGTATCCATCATACTGAGAAGTTTGGTCCTCCAACTTATCAGTTCATTGGAAGTCTCCCTATAATCCTGACTCTTTAAGTCATAAATTACAGGTGTCAATCCGCGTTTTGATTGCTCATAAACCGACACTACCTGAGAACCCGCAACTTCCGTGTCAAAGACTGATAATTCATCTATGGAACCTTTAAAAATGCCATTATCACCTCCAAAAGTACGGTAGCTCTTTCCAACCCAAAGCCCTCGTGGATCACGTGTACGAGCAGCATTCGTCGGTAAAATACTCTTGTAGAGATCATCATAGATCACGATTGATGTGGTTTTTTCCCCATTTATATAAATCTTGATCCCTTCTGCTCTTGAAGAACCATCATAAGAAAAGAATATTTGCGTCCATTCATTTAGTGGAACTGCTTTTCCGCTTTTAACATGAATATAATTGTGTGGTAAGCTGCTAATCAATCGCACAGCAACCTGGCTGGTTGAATCCAGGTAAAAATCCCATCCCCTCCATAGGTTATTCTTTTGTCCGGCATTGCCAATAATCACTTTGGTTTTACCTGTTTCCTCTTCAGGGTTAACCCAAACAGATACTGAGAAAGGTTCGAACAATTCAAACTGTCCAAATTTGTTGATTGTGATAAGGTCATCCTGGTGGTTGAAACGACGTCCTTCTCCGGAGATGCCCGCTACTGGATCGGTATTATTTTGAATTGTTTGGGGACGTTTATCCAGAAACTCTGAAGAATCTGTTTTCGTTAATTGGGTAAAAGAATGCTGTAGTATCGGCTTTACTTTTTCAAAATCCCCGTTATTTTCAAAATTTCCAGTGGCAACTAACTTTTCTTTTTGCGCTTTACTCCTGGTCTCCCATTCAGTTATTTTTTGTTCTAATAAGACCAGTTCCTGATCGGTAACTTCGCTTGTCAGTTTGAACATAGGTCCAAAGTCTCCATCATCCCCTGTCATGCCTAGCTCCTTGACATTATTGAAAAAGGCACTCATTTGATAATACTCCTTTTGTGAAATAGGGTCGAATTTATGATCATGGCATCTGGCACATTCGATTGTCAATCCCAGAAAAGCCGTACCAAGTGTATTGGTCCGATTTGATACATATTCAACTCTAAATTCCTCATCCACAGCGCCACCCTCTGCCGTCATAGGATGGTTGCGATTAAATGCTGTAGCTGTAATTTGCTCTTTGGTAGCATTGGGCATCAGGTCACCAGCTAGCTGTTCAGAAACAAACTGGTCATATGGCTTATTGTCTTTAAACGCCTGGATAACCCAATCACGCCAGGGCCACATGGTTCGTTCACCATCAGCATGAAAACCATGGGAATCAGCATACCTGGCCAGATCCAGCCACTCAAGGGTCATTCGCTCTGCATAGGCCACTGTATTGAGCAATCGATCCACAACTTTTTCGTAGGCGCTTTCAGAAGGATCATTTAGGAAATCCTCCATCTCCGGAATGGTTGGAGGTAACCCAGTGAGATCCATTGTTACCCTCCTCAACAACCTGCTTTTCTCTGCCTCTGGCGAGGGGGACAAATCTTTGTTGATTAATTTATCCTGAATAAACAGGTCAATTTCGTTTTTGCTAACCCAACCATCAGTCTCCTCTGGTACCGTGCCTTTTTCTGGAGGTATAAACGCCCAATGTTCCTTCCATTCGGCCCCTTGTTCTACCCACTTAATAATTGCCGCCTTCTCAGCTGCATTGAGTGTGTGATTCGATTTTGGGGAAGGCATCAAATATTCAGGATCGTTACTCAGAATCCTCTTAATGGCTTCACTCCTGCTGATATTACCAGGCACAAAGGCATAATTCCCACTTTCCGCCTTTGCAAAAAGACCATTCTTATTGTCGAATCTCAGATTTGCTTTGCGGGCGTGTTCATCAGGTCCATGGCATTGGTAGCACCGGTCAGATAAAACGGACTTTATATGAATGTTGAAATCTACCTTTTCTGGTAATCTTTCATAAGCCGTAGCGACGTCTTCCGGCATGGAGGGTTGGCATCCGTATAGGAATAATACCAACACCAGACCGATCAACGGCGAATGAAACAATATGGACAGCGGGTGGCGAAGCATTATTTTAGTTGCTGGTGAATTTCCGATTATACCCTCTCTAATTTAATCGGATAAGTTTGATCCGCATTCCACTGGCAGACATAAATATTCTTGTCATCATCAATACAAACGTCATGACCATGTTTTAAAATCGGTTGATCTTGTAACATCAGTTGCAATTGACCATCGATATACTTAGGCTCAGTTCCTCCAGGATTTGAAATCACCTTATTATTCTCATCCAGAATGGTCACAAATCCGGAATTTGTGGTTTGATTAAGGTACTTCAACCTCGACCAACACACGCCTGCGTATAAATTGCCCTCATCAATGACAGCACGACAAACAAAAGCGCCGGGTAAAAATATTGTCTCAATATAAGTCCCATCCAGGGTGAACCCCTTAAAACAATTGTGCGCCCAGGAGGTAATTAATAGCGTTGTTTTTTTTGGATTACGATCATCTATACACACGCCATGCGCTGTTTGAAATTGATCTTCTTCATCTCCTTTTCCACTTCCTATTTTACGGATGAACTCTCCCTCCTTTGTAAACTGCAAAACATATTGAGACCCGTACCCATCCGCAACATAAATATCCCCATTCGGACCGATGGCCGTTTCGGTGGGTATAAACTTGTCCTCCTCAGCGTATGCTCCATATGTAAATGGATGCTCAATGCGCATCAATTCACGACCATAAAGGGTCGTTTTGATAACGGCTCCGGCATTGTCACTAATGAACAAGAATTCCTCACCGCCAGCATTCCACAAAGTCAAGCCATGGCCCCCCTTGTAGCTTATCCCCCATGAATCAAGCAGTTTACCTGATTTATCGTATATCAGAATATTATTTTTAGTCTCATCCCCTACCATTATCAATCTTCCCTTCGAATCCATAACCATCTCATGACAGTTTTTTACCGGGGTTTTGGCTGGATCTAAATCCCCCCACTCCTTATGTAACCGGTATCTAAAATCGCCATGCCCAACAATCTCATCACCGAGTTTTGGTTTTGATTTGCCAATGTAAAAGGGAGGAATCAATATTGCCCCGGCACTCATGGTGAGTGAAGTTTTGGTAAACTCTCTTCGCTTGATCAATTTTGACTTCATAGGATTGTATTTCGTTAAAGATCAATTAACAACACCAATATCAATTGATAATTTGGGTAGTTTCTCTTTTAATACACTTACCCCTTCTGAAGTTACCAGTGTTTGCCATAAATAAGCTCTTCTTAAAGAATTTATAGATTCAAGAGCCGTTAGACCTTTATCACTAACCTTCGTATCATACAAGCTAATTGATTCCAGATACTTTAGTTTGTTCAAGTACGGAAGTCCTTCATCTGATATCTCATTTGAATTGAGCCTGAGTCGTGTTAGTTTTTCCAATTGACCAATTATCTCCAAATTCTCATCGGTTATACCCATACCGCTTAGATCAAGCCATGTTACCTGATCGGAAACTAACAAGAGTGCATCCAGATTTTCTGCTGTTAATTCTTTGAAATCGGGAGATACATTAATGTCGAGATAGTTATTATTCTGAGATATTTGCCGAGCAATCAAACCATTTTCTTGTAATTGTTCCATGACTTCACTGCCTACCAGTTCAACAGCGATCATTTCATAAATCGGCTTGATTCTGGTATCCAGTCCAAAATCCCGCTTCAGCAGGGTTGCCAGGTTAGAGTTCGATTCTAAAGTACTGAATCTTTGTTCAAATGAAGCTCCTGAATTAATCCACCATTTTAACAGCTCAATCTCTGAAAAGGACAAGGGAGTCCCCTTTGGAGGCATAAATTTCTTGTGCCCGGGTGGTAAAGTTGTTCTCAGAAGCATTTCACTTTCAAAGGGTTTTGCCGTAACAAATACTGCCCCATTATCTCCACCCTCTTCCAGACCATCGACAGTTAACAAGTTCAAACCTCCTTTCTTTTGAGAATCATTGTGGCAATTGCCGCATTTGGCCTCAACTATGGGTAGAATGATGTCGTTAAAAACAATAACCGAATCAGGCTGAGTCGGCATGTTGGCAAATAGCATTTGGTCATTACTATTACCCTGGAAAATATCCTTTACAAAATCTGGTGCGTATTCCGTCAAATAGCCTTCACCATGTGTCAAATTTCCTCCAAGGTGACCTGTAAAGCCTACCATTCCCATTATGACAATTACTAATATGGGAAATAATCTATCGCTTACTTGAAGCACCTGAAACCTAATTACACACAACATGATAGATCCGATGCATACTGTTATTCCTAACCAGCGATGAAGAAACAGGGTATTTGGATCATATCCTCTATCCTCTGCGACGAACCAGCCCAAAATAGCTGCCACAACGGCGGAAACGGCTCCGAGTAGTAAAACAAATGAAACGGCTGAATCCAAATATTTGTATTTCCCCTTAGTAGAGAGAAAATGCATAATTCCTCCAAGTAAAATAAGCGTGATTGGCAGATGAACTACCAGAGGATGAAAGCGACCTAGAAAAAGTGTTGTATCCATAGAATATTATCAAATTTGTGAATTTACTCTTTTATTTACCAACTCAAAATCTTGCAACATTTGTCGATGATGAATCAAGCTATGATATCTTTCACAACATTTCCGTGAACATCCGTCAACCGATATCGCCTTCCCTGATGTTTAAAAGTTAGTCGTTCATGATCTATCCCCATTTGATTGAGTATTGTAGCCTGGAAGTCATGAACATGCACGGGATCCTTAACAACATTGTAGCTAAAATCATCGGTGGCACCATAGGTTATCCCGGGCTTGATACCACCACCTGCCATCCAAACAGTAAAGCATCGAGGATGATGGTCACGGCCATAGTTGGTCTCTGTTAATTTACCCTGGCTGTAATTAGACCTTCCAAACTCACCTCCCCAGATAACCAATGTATCTTCCAAAAGCCCTCTCCTTTTTAAATCAACTATTAGTGCGGCTGATGCCTGGTCAGTGTCCCTACACTGTGATCGGATTTCTGAAGGTAAATCCGAGTGCTGATCCCATCCCAGATGATAGAGCTGTACAAATTTCACATCTCGTTCTGCCATCCTTCGGGCCAGAAGACAGTTGGCGGCATAGGTCCCTGGTCTCCTGGCATCTTTACCGTACAACTCAAAGACCTCGTCTGGTTCATCAGATAAATCCGTGGCCTCAGGTACCGAAGTTTGCATTTTGTAGGCCATTTCGTATTGAGATATTCTTGATTGAATTTCCGGATCCCCAAAATCCTGCATCCTTAAATGGTTCATTTTTGATAAAACATCTAAAACCTGCCTTCTGGATGATGACGTGATACCAGCCGGGTTTTGCAGGTACAATACAGGATCTTTTCCTGACCTGAATTGAACACCCTGATGTAAGGAGGCAAGGAATCCATTTCCCCAAAGTCTTGAATAAATAGGCTGGGGTCGTTGAGCACCCCTGGATAACAGGACACTAAACGTTGGCAAATTCTTGTTCATACTTCCAAGACCATAACTTAACCACGATCCAATACTTGGTCTGCCGGCCTGTTGTGATCCTGTTTGAAAGAAGGTGATAGCGGGATCATGATTTATAGCTTCGGTATGTAGTGACTTAATAAAGCACAAGTCATCAACCACTTTGGCAGTATGGGGCATGAGCTCACTGACCCAGGCACCGCTTTGCCCATGTTGTTTAAAATCAAAGATTGCAGGGGCAAGTGGAAAAGTCGATTGCCCCGAAGTCATTCCTGTTAACCGTTGACCGTTTCTAATGGAATCAGGCAGATCCTCTCCCCTCATCTTCATCAGGAGAGGTTTGTAATCAAATAGATCAATTTGAGATGGTCCACCGCTTTGAAATAGATAAATGATTCTTTTTGCTTTTGGTGCAAAATGTTGAGCATTCAATATTTTAGCTGCATCCGACGATGATTTGGTGGAGGAGTTACAACCAAGTAAAGAACCTAAAGCCATGCTGCCAATTCCGAGGCTCGATTTTGACAGAAAGTGCCGACGGTTCAATTTGTGCAAATGGTCAGAACAGATGTCTCTCATAATTCCTTCTTCCTTGTTTAACATTATGAATGGCTGGTTTCATCCAGATTAAATATTGCACTGGCTACCACAGTAAGTGCTGCCAGTTTATTCCTATCAAAATTCTCACCGGTAGGAGAATCACCAATTTGGAT
>JAQCLE010000144.1 GCA_027592755.1 Bacteroidota bacterium
TTATGATGATTTATTCAAACAGATCAATAATCAATTGGAAGCACATTGCATCATTGTAAAGACCGGAGCTCCGCTTCGGGGACCACTTAAAACTGAAAATACAGCATTGTTATAAGGACCTTTATTGTGAAAAGATTTGTTGTGGCCTGCAATTAAGGCTGACACCTCGGTTTCATTGCCAACAATTGGCCTTAAATAATGAACTTCAAACATTTGGTAATCCTGTGCACTCATAATGGTTGGCACCATTATGAGTAATAGCATTATTAAGCTTTTCATGTTGGTAAGATTTAGGTGAATAATTTATTGTGAGCCGGAAGATATCCAAAATCTCGCAGAAGGGTATCACTTTGAATGAAAAATTAATAGTCTCGAAACAACTTCAATCTCAGGCGATTAATTCAAAACTCAGCCGGAATCTCATCAATGTTCCTTATTTGAATGTTTCGGTAAAAAACCTCGGCACCCTCGGATTGGATTTGAAACTTACCTTTTATAAGGCTCACAAGTTTACCATCTTTTAGATAAGCTGAATTTGTCAGGATCATATTGACTACACCATTCATGACATGAACGGCGGTATCACCTTTCAATACAGTTCAAGTACATTCCATTCGCCGGTGGGTTTCTCATTGTCAGGGTCTTTGACCGCATGCCTCCCAATTGGGCTTGCCTGGTTGAATGTCATTGATTCACCATCCTTGTTATAGACATAATCTCCGTTTTCGTTTTTGATGACCTTGACCTTGACTGAACCTCCGGCTACACCCCAGAAATCACCGCAGTCACCTTCCTGTATCTGAAATTCCTGCGAACGCATCCAAAAGTTCCAATCGGATGCATGTGGCCCACCGGCATGATAGAGAAGTCCACTGTCACGTTTACTGCTATCTTTCGGGGCAAATTTGTTTTCACCCCATTTGAACTCAAGTTTCAAATGGTAATTTTCAAAATCTTTGATGGTTGAGATACCACCGAATTGCTCACCAGAAACCCTCATGGCTTTCTCCCCATTAACATCAACCACTGTAAACACTCCATTGGGATCTTTGTTCAACCCAACAGGCTCTCCTTCAAAACCACTTGAGACTGTATTATAAAGAGGGCCAATGTAAGTTTCCCATCCGTCTAGATTCTCCCCATTGAAAAGGGATGTCCAATTGGATTCATTTTTAACCTGCTGCTGACAAGAGAAGCAGACTAAGCCTGCGACAATGAGTATGGTTGATGTTTTTGGCATGTGAAGAAATTTGATGGAAAGTGCCGCTAAAGCCCTCAAATAAAAACCACAAATACTTAACCGGTTAAAATTAATCAGGTCTGAAGTATAGTTTGACATCCTTAAAATTTATGAATTGGGGCTTATTAATATTTCTTTACAATTCAAAGCAAAAAACATGGTAATTTGGAGCTTAAGAAATGATCATGATCCAAAAATTGAAATTTAGAAGTATACATTATTGAACTAAATAAATCACCAATGAAATACCTTAATCTAATCACAGTATTGACAGTCTTTCTGGTTTCATGTAATGAACCCGCAACTCAGGAATCTGAAGCGGTAAGTGAACCAACCCGTGAATTCTATCAACTGAAAACTTATGAGTTCGCTTCTGATGATCAGGTTCAAAGAACTGATAGCTATTTAGGAAATGCATTTATCCCAGCGCTTCATAAACTGGGCATTCAAAATGTTGGCGTTTTCAAGAATATTCAAAATGAAAATGACACCTCAAGATTAACTTATGTTCTGATCCCTTTTTCATCCCTTGACCAGTTTGAAGGGCTTGAGGCTCAATTGGCAGCAGATAATACTTATCAGCAGACAGGAAGTGATTATATCAATGCGACCTATGACAATGCCCCGTATCAACGGACACAATCCACCGTTTTGAAAGCCTTCGTAGATATGCCTCAAATGAAGCCCTCCCCATTGACGGGACCAAGGGCAGATAGAATTTATGAACTAAGAAGTTACGAAGCGGCCACAGAAGCGATACATATTAACAAAGTGGATATGTTTAATGCAGGTGGGGAAGTAGCACTTTTTGAGAGGTTGGAATTCAATGCAGTCTTTTATGCCAGGGTGATTTCAGGATCAACAATGCCAAACCTGATGTACATGACCACTTTTTCTGATAGAGCCAATCGTGACGAGCACTGGCAGGCATTTTCGGCGGCTCCTGAATGGCAAACACTGAAAGTTGATCCTAAATATCAGAACAATGTTTCTAAGAATGTCACCAAATTCCTCTATCCCACAGATTACTCGGATTATTAGAGTTTGAGTTCGAAAAACCGAATGCCTGGGGTTGGGTTGTCGTTGTAAGCTGGGATTTCCTTAAAGCCAAATTGTTCGTACAATTTTCTGGCTTTTTTCATAGTTGGATGGGTATCCAGCTTTATGACTTCGTATCCGGCTTTTCGGGCTTTTTCAATGATTCTTTCGATCAGTTGCGAGCCTATACCAATACCCAAAAAAGGTTCAGAAACATAGAGTCGTTTCATTTCACAAATGCCATTTCCAATTTTTCGGAAAGCCACACATCCAACTGGTTGATCATCAGAATAGGCCAGCATCAAGCACCCGTCAGGTATTGCGTATTTCCAGGGGAGTTGACTGAGCTCGGTATCGTAATCACCGAGTGCCGCATCGAAATTTCTCTTCTGGCCATATTCAAAGAGGAGTTTTCTTGCATCCTCAATTTGCAAATTGGAGAATGGTTCAATGATTTGAATTGATGGCATATTGACTTTATTTTTAAAACTCAAATGTCAGTCTAAGATGATTTATATCACGCAACTTATCTACCTCAAACCAGGAAAAGAAGAAATCTTCAATGAGTTTGAGTCAATAGCCATCCCAATTATTTCTAATTATAATGGCCAATTACTTTCGCGAATAAGACCGGTAAAGGAAGCCTTTATTGAAAGTTCAATTTGGTTTTATTAGCCCGCTATGAAACCAATTCCAATTTTTTATTCGCTTCTCTGTTCCAGCAGGGTCTGTCGAAGACGACCCTGCGTAATCCATGAATTTTCAAAAAACTCTATGTTTCTGCCCTTTTTCTCTCTCATTTGGAGTAACACCTTTTGGTAAAATATTTAGAACCTTCACATCATTTCTACGCTTAAGTTCCTTGATTATTTCATAGGCAATGAATCTTTTCCCATTACCAATAATAGTGTTCAAATTGAAATTGGGGATAGGAAAATTCAAAAGAATGTGAACATGATTAGGCATAATTACATATGCAGCAATATTAATATTCTTTGTTTCTTTGAGGTAACCAAACCACTTGTAAACTGTGTGGTAAGCGTCCGTTTTCTCAAACAGATTTAACCAACGAAAGCAAGTGAATGTGCAGAAATAAAGGGAATACTCTGAAGAATGAGTTGCTTTGACTGCCATGTCTGAATTTAGAAAATCTAAATGAATCTAACGCGGGGTCGCTTATAGCAGACCCCGCTTGGGCCTAGAAGGAAGATTCGATCGAGTCGGTCATCCTTGTTAAAGGTCAAAAAATATGACAAGTTTTTTACAAGGAGAATCGTTTTATTTGCCCGCTATGAAACCAATTCTATTTTATATTTCACTTGCATTTATCGATTTATTATCATCGTGCTCCATGGAAAAAACAACCTCACAGGAAGAACTCTTAAGAGTTCCATTTATAAGTTTGGAAACCAACGTAGAAAAGGGATTTTTACCTTTACCTGCCTAAGGGATATGGAGATGATCCATCGAAAAAATGGCCTGTTATGATGTTCCTTCATGGTGATGGTGAACGCGGTAACTCTAAGGAAGATTTAGGCTTTGTTTTGAAACATGGCCCTTTGTACGAAGCGTGGGTACAACGCAGGGATTTACCATTCATTATTATTTCACCCCAAATGCCACTTTTTGGTCGAGATACGATCGGAATACCATACCTGGTCAATAGGGACATCTCAGACTTTCCTGACCGTCTTCCCGAGGGAGTTCCCCCACGGCTTGAGCCGGGGAGACCTGCTGAAGAAATGGCGGGTGCTGATCCAGGTGATATTGAACAATACCGTATTACACCCAATGGTTGGGAACGTGTGGAAAAAGATTTGTTAACAATTATTGACAAGGTATTTTCTGGCTACAAAGCCGATGCCGATCGATTATACCTTACAGGCTTAAGCTACGGAGGTCAGGGAACCTGGCATATGGCCAGCAAGCATTCGGATTTATTTTCGGCTGCTGTTCCGGTTGTAGGTTGGGGCCATCCCGATTTGATGGATAATATAGCCAAGGCAGATTTACCGGTATGGGCATTTAGCGGTGGCCGTGATCCGGTTGTGCGCAAGAAATTCTTCCTGATTGGTGTCAATAGACTGGAAGCGCTTGGTCACACAAAACTGCGCTACACCATTCATGAAGACATGGGTCATGATACCTGGATTCGTGTTTATGCTGGTGAGGATGTTTACAACTGGATGCTAAGTCATAAAAGAGGGAATTAGAACTTGTTTTGCCAAGGTACTCAGCACCTGATTGTAATAAGCCACAGAAAGTGTCAATTTTGACGGGAATTTTCCTCCAGGAAGCATTTTGATTAATCGCGTTTATCAATCCATTTACCATCTTCCCATTTTTTGGTCAGTATTTCTGATCAGCATGATTTTTCGTATTCTTTATCATTTTATTGGGATTGTCGATTTCTGGGGCGATTCCTATCACAATGTTTACATAAGCTGGTTGACAGTTGAAAATGATTGGATCTATTCTGATTACGCAGGTCGGGAAGTAGTATGGCTGCCATTTTATCGCTATTTAAGCGGATTATTGATGTTTCTTTTCAACTCCTATTCCCTTGAGATTGGCTATATTTTGAATGCGGCGTTATCAGCTTTGTGTTGTGGAACGGTAGCTGTCTTGGTTGAATCGAGGGCGAATCAAAAGTTTGGCCTATATGCCGGGATAATTTTGGGGCTGCTTCCCTGGTATCTGGCATATAGTCATATGAATATGCCGGAAATTCTATCCTCACTGATATTGGTGATGATGATCTATGTATGGGAAAAACAGCAGTATCAATGGCTGCTATTGATTGCTTTTGTAGGCGTTTTAACAAGAAGTGAAGTCACCTTTGTGATGGTGGTATTCGGTGTGATCCTATTACTAAAGAAACAATGGAATCCTGCTTTTTACCTGGCCTCTGGATCAGTAGTTGGTTTATTGATTTGGGGAATCTGGTGCTATTCGATTACAGGAGACTTTTTCTGGTGGGTTAATGAAAGAATTGTAGGCTCTACCTGGGTGAATTTTTACCAGCACAGCCACGGTTATGGTGAGGGAGCTTGGTACTATCCCTTCATCACTATTTTCATTTCGTTTCCTTTCATTGTGCTGATGATTGCAAAATCAAGAGCGCTTTATAAGTTCGTAAAAGACGAATGGAACAAGGAATCATTGTTTTCATTAACCCTTACCGCATTACTTCTCAGCCATTGGATTTTCATTTTTTCTCTTCAATATGGCGTTATTGGTTATCCTGATCCCAAGTACTATGTTGTAACATTACCCATCGCCACCATACTCTTCTTTATTTGGTTGTATCATTTGGACACATCCAAAAGGACTTTGAACGCTATCTTCATTTTTACCACGATCTTCCTGGTTGGGCATCTTGTGCCATTTTATTACATGAATTATTCAGACTTTAATGCAACAAAAGTCGCTGGTTATTTGCAAGCAAATCCGCCGGGGGAGGGTAATATTTGGATGGACTTTACAAGTACATGGTACCAGTCGGGCATTGGCGCTGAAAGGATCTACTCCTCCAAGCAAATTACACCCAGGGAAGCAATCTCTGAGAATTTTGAATCCATCATAGAAGAGAATATGATCCTGAACGATATTCGTTATATCATGGCGGCTCCTGCCTCATTTACGAATGTCCTCAATGTATTTCCTCAAATGAACACCAGTGATGATTTTATATGGAGAGGATTCAGGATTCATCAGCTCTATAAGTTTGACCCTCAGACTTCACTAGATGAACTGAATGCAATTGAAAGAATGGGTATTCACGAGCAATGGGCCTCATTTTGGGAAGTGACTTTTGTGGAGGCACAATAATTATTCATCAGCCATAGATTTGAGAATTCTGTATTTCAACAAGCCCTGGCCACGTAACTCACTTACGATAAGCCGCCAATATCATCTCTATCTGAGCCTCTGCTTCTGGGTTGATCACCATCCGTGTCGGATCAGCTTCAAACCAGTCGATCGTCCGTTTGATGCCCTTTTTGAAAGTAATGGTGGCATTGAACTCCGGCACAAAGGTTTTGATCTTGGTATTGTCGAAGATCACACTTAAGGCTTTGTCACCAAGTAAAGAACCGGTCTTTTCCGGGTCAATCTTGCAAATGAAGTCCGAAGCAATATGAACAACATTCAGCTTGCAACCCACGGCATCACCTACTGCTTCATAGATTTGGTTCCAGGTGAGTATTTCATCAGAAGTGATATGAAAGGCGTGCCCTGTTGCCTGTTGGTGCCCAAATAGTCCAACTACACCAATAGCAAAATCATCTGCATGAGTGATCGTCCAAAGCGATGAACCATCTCCCTGGATGATGATTTCTTTTCCCTTGCGAATACGATCAACAATGTTATAATTTTTCCAACCACCCAATGTGACAGGAATGACGGTATCATAAGTAAGTGAAGGCCTGATAATAGTAATAGGAAAATCCTCGGTTTGATAAGCGCTGTTAAGCAATTCTTCACAGGCGATTTTATCCCGGGAGTACTGCCAGAAGGGATTATACAACGGAGTTGACTCTGTTATAACGGGATGCAATGGTGGTTTTTGGTAAACCGAAGCTGAACTAATGAAAATGTATTGCTTTGTTTTTCCTTTAAACAAATCAATGTCTCTTTGAATCTCCTCCGGAGTGAAGGCTATCCAATTCACCACGACATCCCATTCATGGCCCTTTAGTCCGTCCTGAACTTGCTGGGGGTTGTTAATGTCCGTCTTAATGACTTTGGCACCCTCAATTGTAACGGGCACAGTTCCCCGGGTGAGTAAGTAAAGGTCAATACCTTTGCTGATTGAGAGCTTGCTAACCGGCGTACTAATATTTCCAGTACCTCCAATGAAAAGTACCTTCATTTGCTATAGCAATTCTGAATCATAGACCTGTACCTTTTGCCACAAAGCTTTCGAATCAGCTATAAATTTTTTATGAGCCGCGTGCTCCTGGTAAATGTCCTGCTCGTTCTTGTTTTTAAAACTTAAGATCAGGCTGAAAGTGTAACTGCTGTCAATAACCGGGCGATTAGTAGGAGCGGGGCTGCCTACATGTCGCGTTTTGATTTCGTCAACCTGATCAAGAAACCCGTTGAGACTAGCAAGGAATTGCTTTCTGTCTGATTGATTTTCCGGTTCTTTTAGCCAGAAATATACTACATGGTAAAAATTTCCTAACATTTTGTTTTGTGATTTTGCTTTAGATATTGATACAAACTTAAGCGAACTGCTCTATAGGGTTAAGGTCCTGGCTTAATAATTTTATTGAAATAGGCACTTAATAAATAAATATTTTGAACAAATAAACCGTGTAAAATGCTTTA
>JAQCLE010000029.1 GCA_027592755.1 Bacteroidota bacterium
ATTATCAAGCAGATGCACTCATTTTTTACCCCTTATAATCTCTAATTTCTAATTCACACAACGGGTTAATCTTAATTTCACCAGAGATGAATTCATCATTAGTATATGGCGACCCGGTATAATCTTTAGGCTGATCCTCAGAATAAATATCTTTTTCTCTGAGTTTACGAAGTATTAAATCATCCAGATTACTGCCAAAATTCAAGTCTTGTGCACCAATTGAGTACATTCCAAAAAAAGTAAATAAACTTATGATTATTATAGATTTCAATTTCATTGAACTATTCATTTTAGCAAGTATAAATTAATGACTTCTGTGTTACGAAATAATTGATTAAGGGTTCTTAAATTGACTCGGGTTTAAAGTAGACTGTCAAAGAAACCGGAGACTTTAATATTTTGGCATTATATCTCCAATTAAGTTTTCAAACAATCGATTTTATTTAATTTCACCAAATTGACATTTGACCAGTTCTTTAACTATGAAATTATTGCCAATGGGGTTATAAAGATATCTGCCTGTACTTTGGCAATCCCAAAACACTATTTTCTAATTGGCCTAAACGTATCCAAGCTATGATCAAAATTCTACACCATATCTTCCTGGCAATAATTATTACCATCGGGTTGACCTTTTGCCAGCAGAATAAGAAAGGTATTTTAACGCTTAAAAAAGGGAATAATATCGTTTTGGTTGGTAATAATCTCTGCTCAAGGATGATGAACTTCGGTTATTTCGAAACTGAACTTCAGCTCAGATACCCTGACAGTCTTCTTTTTATTAGGAACATATGCGATGGTGGGAATACACCTGGTTTTAGACCACACTCTGCACGTAAATCCCCTTGGGCATTTCCAGGGGCAGAAGAATTTGAGCATGAATCAGGAATGAAGATTCATTTTGAGGAAGACGATGGATTTGGTCATTCAGCAACCATAGGTCATTTTGAGACACCGGATCAATGGATTACCCGTTTGAAGACTGATATTATCATTGCTTTTTTTGGTTACAATGAATCGTTCGAAGGCCCCGATGGTTTGGAAAATTATAAATCTGAACTGCAAGCTTTTATAAAGCATACTTTAAGTCAGAAATACAATGGATCGGAACCACCTCAATTGGCGCTGGTGTCACCTATCGCTTTTGAGGACCTCTCACAAAAAATGGATTTACCAAATGGTAAAACTGAAAATAAAAACTTAGCACTCTATACAGAAGCCATGCAAGAGGTAGCTGCCGCCAATGGTATAGCATTAGTGGATGCCTTTGGACCATCTTTAACCTGGTACACATCAGATAAAGAGGATCTTACTGCCGATGGATCACAGTTGAATGATTTTGGCTATCAAAAATTTTCGAAATTTTTAGTCGATCAGATTTTCGGAGAGACCAAAAACAATGCAGTTGAAAACCGTCAACTTGTACTTGATGCCGTAAAGGAAAAAAATTGGTTTTGGCACAACGATTTCAAAATACCAAATGGCGTGCATGCTTATGGAAGACGTTACGACCCGTTTGGGCCTGACAACTACCCAGCAGAAATCGAGAAAATCCGTCAGATGACGGCCATACGGGATACGGCAATCTGGCAAGCTTTGAAAGGTAAAAAAATGGATTTGGCCATTAGTGATGCTCGAACCAAAATTCTTCCTCCCGTCGAAACCAACTATAAATTAAGCGAGAAAAATGGTGACCCTGCCTACTTGTATGGAGACGATGCTTTGGCGAAAATTAAAGTTGCTCCCGGCTATAAAATTGACCTCTTTGCTTCTGAAGAGGAATTCAATGATTTGGCTAATCCGGTGCAGTTGTCATTTGACAACAAGGGCCGGCTGTGGGTAGCGGTAATGCCCAGTTACCCCCATTACAAACCAGGAGACAGCAAACCTAACGATAAGCTGATTATTCTGGAAGACACAGACGGTGATAATAAAGCCGACAAGCAAACCACTTTCGCAGATGGTTTACACCTAACCATTGGTTTTGAATTTGCTCCTGAAGGTGTCTACTTGTCTCAGGGCACCAATCTCGTCCTTTTGAAAGATACTGATGGTGATGACAAAGCTGATGTTACTGAAATCATACTCAGTGGCTTTGATGATCACGATACTCATCACGCAATCAGTGCCTTCTGTGCTGATCCCTCCGGGGCAATCTATATGGGAGAGGGCGTTTTTCTTCATACGAATGTGGAAACATCTTATGGGCCGGTATATGGTTCTAACGGCGGATTTTACAGGTATAGTCCGCAGAGGCACCACCTGGAAAAAACTGCGCAACTTCCAATACCCAATCCATGGGGCATAGCATTTGATGATTGGGGCCAGAATTTCTTTAGCCATACTTCCGGGCCCGATGTTACCTGGATGATGCCAGGGACAATCAAACCTCGTTATGGTGTAGGGTCACCAAATCCGGCGAACCTAATCGAACGAGAGCACCTTGTACGCCCCACTTCGGGCCTTGAATTCGTATCAAGTCGACATTTTCCCGATGATACCCAAGGAGATTTACTTGTTAGCAATACCATTGGCTTTTTGGGAACAAAACAACATTCGATGGTTGACGACGATGCCTCGGCAGGTTATACCAGTAAACACCATCAGGACCTGGTTTTCGCAAGCGACAAAAATTTTCGTCCAGTAGACATGGAGTTTGCTCCTGATGGCTCTCTGTATCTTATTGACTGGCACAATGTGCTTATTGGGCATATGCAGCACAATGCCCGTGATCCACTCCGCGACCATGTGCATGGAAGGGTTTACCGTATTACTTACCCTTCACGTCCACTGGTGGTTCCAGCTCAGGTGGCTGGTGCGAGCATCAAGATTTTACTGGATAATTTAAAGTTGCCAGAATACCGCACACGCTATCGTTCACGCCGGGAGCTTCGAGGACACCCAGGTAACGAAGTTCTTGATCATCTGAAATTATGGATTTCAGAACTTGACCAGAACGACTCGAATTACGAACATTATTTGTTGGAAGCGCTATGGGTAACATGGGGACTTAACCAAATTGATGAGTCCTTGCTGCGCCAATTACTTAATGCCAAAGATTTTAGGGCGAGGGCTGCTGCTGTTCGCGTACTCAGGTATGGAGGACATCAGATAACTGATCAACCAGATTTACTCATGCTCGCGGCACAGGACGATAATCCCCGCGTGAGATTAGAGGCACTTGTTGCTGCCTCCTGGCTTGGCAAAGTGGTGGGCCTGCCCATTGTATTAGAAGCAGGCAAAAAGGGTTTGGATAGTTGGACGGAGAAGCCTTATCAATCCGCCGTTGCACACTTAAACGATTATAGAGCGGGGCAGGAACCAAAAGTTAGTATAAAAACCAATCTCACGGGAAAAGATCGCGAGATGTTTGAAAAGGGAAAATTGATTTATGAGAAAGAAGGGTATTGTGGTACATGCCATCAACCAGATGGCAATGGTTTAACCGCATCTGGCTTCCCTCCTCTTGCTGGAACGAAATGGACTCTTGGCAGTGAGGAAAGGTTAATAAAACTAACCTTGAACGGATTATTAGGTCCAATTGAAGTACTTGGTAAAGAATATCCGGGACAAGTTCCAATGACGCCATTTAGAGGATTATTAAAAGATGATGAAATGGCAGCAGTTTTAACCTATATAAGAAACTCATTTGGCAACGAAGCTTCGGTTATATCGACTGAAAAAGTAAGTGAGATTCGTGCCAAAACAGAGAATGAAACAGGTTTTTATTCGCCAGGAGACTTACTCAAAACGCATCCACATGACAATTGATATTAGTACAATGATTAAATCTTTTTGTTGATCGATCACAATGAAACTAACCAAACTACCTTTTAACTTCATTCCTATTGCCCTATTGATATTCTGTTTTAGCGGCAATATTTTTGCCCAAAGTTTAAAGAAAAACCTGTCTTTCACACCCCAACTATTGTGTATAGATAATAACGAAGCTTGTGCCATCGCTGATATTAATAAAGATGGACTGGCTGATGTAGTCGCTGGTCGACTCTGGTTTGCAACCCCTGACTTTGTCCCTCGCCCACTTCGTGCCATTGATGTTCATCCCCCGGATTATGCAAAAAACAATGGTGAACACACCTGGGATATTGATGGCGATGGTTGGCAGGATGTTGTAACCACCGGCTGGGGTGAAACCAGAATATTATGGTATAAAAACCCGGGAATTGTCGATCTAGAAAAGGGATTGCCCTGGAAAGAATACACCCTGGCTGATGTTGGTCATGGCGATGGTGAACTTGGTTCCTTTGTGGATATTAATGCCGATGGACGTCCTGAGTATATTGTTAATAGCTATGTCAAAACCAATCCATTCACCATTTGGCGGCTTGACAAGGATTCCAATAATGCACCAATCATGATAAGTACAGAAATCGGACCCCGAAACAGTCACGGTGTTGGCTTTGGCGATATTAACGGAGATGGCAGGACAGATATTCTTTTTGATGAAGGATGGTACGAGCAACCCAGGCAAAATATCTGGGGTGGTAACTGGTTTTGGCACCGGGACTGGAATTTGAAGGATGGAAGTTGTCCGATGCAAATAGTCGATCTTAATGGTGATGGTCGCAACGACTTTATTTGGGGGCGAGGTCACGACTATGGCCTGTATTGGTTCGAGCAGGGCCAATCCATCAAGGACGCTACTACATGGACACAACATTTAATCGATTCAACATGGTCGCAGGCTCACGCCCTATCCTGGGCCGATCTGGACAGCGACGGTCAGGATGAACTAATAACAGGCAAACGTATAAAAGCACACAGTGGCAAAGACCCGGGATCTGATGATCCGGCATTCATCTATCGCTACATCTGGAATAAATCTCTTCAGAAATTCAATCGGGAAGAAATAGGCAAGGGCAATATTGGCACCGGACTGGTTATCAGGGTTGCTGACCTAAATAATGATGGGCGTAAGGATATTATAATGGCAGGGAAAACAGGCACCTACATTTTATGGCAGAAATGAAAAGACTATCAATACGCAAGAAAGTTTTTTTATACAACCCAATGCTCTTCTGATGGATCCGTCAATTAACTATGTTCAAAAAGGCAAAGGCATTCCATTTGTCTTCCAACATGGATTGGGGGCTAACATTACTCAAGCTAAGAGTTTATTTGCACCACTTAAAAATGTAACATTCATTTCAATGGATTGCCCGGGGCATGGTGCTTCTCCAATTAGTGCAACATTTGTTCCCTCATTTGATTATTATGCCAATCAATTACTCAGTTTGTTGGATTATCTTAAGGTTAAAGAAGCCATCTTCGGTGGCATCTCCATGGGTGCAGGAATTGCATTAAACATTGCCCTGAGATTTCCCGAAAGAGTCAATGCGCTGGTTTTGGTTAGGCCCGCCTGGGCAGATAAGGGCAAACCTGAAAATCTTGCCATTTTATTGGAAGTAGCGAAAAACATGGGAAAGCAAAATGGAGTGATGGTCTATAAAGAGAATCCCGTTTTTAAGCACATAGAAAAAACACTGCCACTTGCCGCTCAATCCTTGCTGGGTCTTTTCGACCCGTCACAAAGTCCAGAGTTTCCCAGGGTGCTTCAGAAAATGGTTGAGGACAGGCCTTTTGAAGATATTGCTCAATTGCAAAAAATTAACAAGCCCTGTCTGATCATTGGCAATGATCATGATCCTCTTCACCCATTTGAAATGGCAGAACATATTCACCAAAATATTCCAGAAAGTCGGTTATCTAAAGTAGCCTCACGATATTTGGATGAATCAGAGCATGCAAAATCAGTCAATCAATTAGTTTCAACATTTATAGCTACACTATGAAGAGCATTTGGAAGGAGAATGAAGCCAAGAAGTTCAAAGGCAACCTGCTCAAACTGAGAGTTTATACCTCGCAATTATTGGGTAAAAATGAGGATTTAGTAATGCACGGGGGAGGTAACACTTCAGTGAAAATCAATGAGAAAAACATATTCGGAGAGAAAGAAGACATACTTTATGTAAAAGGAAGTGGCTGGGATCTAGGTACAATCGAAGCTGCAGGTTTTGCCCCCGTCAAACTAAAGGCGCTTCAACAGCTTGCTGATTTAGATTCTTTGACCGATGTCGAAATGGTCAAATACCAACGCATGGCCATGACGGACCCAGCGGCTCCAAATCCATCAGTTGAAGCTATATTGCATGCCATAATTCCGTACACCTTTGTCGATCATACCCATGCCGATGCGGTGGTAACAGTAACCAATACCCCTGGTGGTAAAGAGAGAATTGAAGAAATCTATGGTGAGAAAATACTGATTATTCCATATGTCATGCCTGGCTTTATTTTGGCCAAAGAAATTTATAACATGACCAAAGGGATTGATTGGGACAAGTTGGATGGAATGATTTTAATGAACCACGGCGTATTCACTTTTCACAATGATCCAAAAGTCAGCTATGAAAAGATGATTGCCATCGTCTCAAAATCGGAAGGATACTTAAAGAAACAAAGCGCCACTCCCATAAAAGGTACTTCGGGCCGTAAAATCAATACCCTTCATATTGCTGACATCAGAAAGCAAGTTTCTGAAATTTGGGGAAAGCCCGTTTTGACAAGAACTGATGATTCTTCGGAGTCTGTTGCCTTTAGTAATCTACCGGATGTAAAAAAAATAGTTAATCGTGGGCCTCTGACACCGGATCATATCATCCAGACAAAAAGAACCCCCGTGGTTGTTACCAACAACTTTGAGAAAGACCTATCTGACTATGTCAAAGACTATCTGGATTATTTTGATAAAAACAATACAGGTGAACAAACATTATTGGATCAGGCACCTCGATGGGCAATTGTACCAGGTTCAGGATCATTGTCTTTTGGGCCAACAGCCAAAAACCTGACTATTATTGAAGATATCAATCGTCATACGAAGAAAGCGATTTACCAGGCTGAAAAACTTGGTGGCTGGAAACCCCTTGGCAAGGCAGACTTATTCGAAATGGAATACTGGAGCCTGGAACAGGCAAAACTCAAGAAAGCCGGGAGTAGTAAGCCAATGGAAGGTAAAATTGCGTTAGTAACCGGTGCAGCAAGTGGAATCGGTAAAGCCTGCGTTGAAAGTCTGGTTGCTGCTGGAGCAGTTGTAGGGGCCATCGATATCGATCCATCAATCAGGACCACTTTCAAAAAGAAAGAGATTCTTGGAATTCAATGTGATGTCACGAGTGAGAAACAGCTGAGAATTACAATTGAGAAAATTGTTGCTCAGTTCGGGGGAATAGACATGATCATCAGCAGTGCAGGTATTTTCCCCAAAAGCACCAGAATTGAAAATATGGAAACTAAATTATGGGAAAAGAGTCTTGAGATTAATGTCAGCAGTCATCAAAAGCTTATACAATTGTGTGTCCCTTACCTCAAATTGGGTTTCGACCCTTCAGTCGTAATTATCGGATCAAAAAATGTTGCTGCGCCAGGCCCTGGAGCTGCCGCTTATTCAGTAGCCAAAGCAGGGTTGGCTCAATTGGGAAGAGTAGCTGCTCTTGAACTCGGAGAAAATGGAATTCGTGTTAATACAATTCATCCGAATGCTGTTTATGACACTGCCATTTGGACTGATGAAGTATTGAAAACCAGGGCGAAACATTATAAATTGACTGTGAAAGAGTATAAAACGAACAATGTACTTAAAGTTGAAGTGACATCGAAAGATGTGGCTGATTTGGCAGTCAGCATGTTAGGAAAGACATTCTCAAAAATTACCGGGGCACAGGTACCTATTGATGGAGGGAATGACAGGGTTATATAGCCTCAAACAAGGGACTATTAGAAATATGGGCCTATTCCAATTTAAATTTTTAATTGACAAACATGATTGTACCACGAACATCGAGAGAAGAAATACTCCGAAAGCTTAGAAAAAAAGTTGAGGACCGAATTCCGATTTACATTGCGAGTGCCGGAAGTGGGCTTGTAGCCAAACTATTGGAAAAAGCTGGCGTTGACTGCATCAATACCTTTTCAGGAGCCCGTCTTAGAGCAAACGGCATGGGCACAATGTCGATGTTGTGGCCAATACTGGATTCCAATAAGCAAACAATGGATTACACACGTGAAGACATCATGCCGGCCATCAAGGGTGATTCATTTATTTGTGCCTGTCTGAATGCCAACGACCCATTAAAAGATATGAGAATGGTATTGAACGATTGTAAGGCGATGGGAGTATTCTCTGCCTCGAACATTGGCCCCTCCATTAGTTACGTGGATAAAGACAGTGAAATATTCAAAGTGCTTACCAAGAGCGGAATAACGCTCGATAATGAAATTGAAATGCTGAAACTGGCTAAAGAAATGGATATGGTTTCAATTGGCCTGGCTTTTAACACCGAAGACAGTCTTCGAATAATGGAAGAAGCCCAGCCAGATATCTTTTGTTTCCATGCCGGTACTACAAAAGGAGGTCTTTCAGGGTATGATTCCGGAGAAACCATAGAACAAACTACGGCTCGAACTGAGGAAGCCAATCAGCAGTTACGAAAGATAAAGCCGGATGTAATGCTGATTGCCCATGGGGCAGCAATGGAAGACCCGGATGACGCACAGTACATTCTCAATAATACAAGTTGCGACGGTATCTGGACCGGGTCGTCAACGGAGCGCATTCCCATTGAAAAAGCAGTGTTTGAAACAGCCCGGAAATTCGCTGATTTGAGATTTACGGATAGTAAGAACTAATAATCAAGGCAACAAGCCTCTATCAAATGAAAAAAACAATCGCCTTACTCGTCACTTTAGATACTAAAGATCAGGAAGCCGGATTTTTGAAAGAGCAAATCGAGGGCATGGGTCACAATGCCTTGCTCCTGGATATAGGAATTGTAGCAGAAGCTGGTATAAAAGCTGACATATCAAGAGAAGAGGTTGTATCAACCGGCGGGGGCTCCCTGAAGGAGTTGTTGAAAGATCCCACGAGAGAAAAAACAAACCCCTTCGTTGTCCATGGATGCATTAATATTCTAACTCAAAAAATTGCATCGAATGAAGTCCATGCTGTTCTGGGCTTGGGCGGAACCCAAGGTACTTCCACTTGTTGTGACGTTATGCAGGCCCTACCATTCGGCTTTCCCAAAATCATGGTTTCTACGATGGCTTCTGGTAACACTTCAGAATTCGTTGGCATCAAGGACATTACGATGATGTTTTCGGTGAGTGACATTTTAAAGCTCAATCCTTTTACCAGGAAAGTACTGGCCAATGCAGCTGCAGCTGCTTGTGGGATGGCTGAAGTAGAGACCAAATTCGCAATGGAAAAAGGCGATAAACCTCTCATCGGAATGTCTAACCTGGGGGTATTGACCAACGGCGCCATGGAAGCCATAAAATACATTGAAGCCGCTGGCTATGAAGTTATCGTATTTCATGCTGTGGGATCAGGTGGCCGAGCCATGGAACAAATGATGAAGGAAGGGATTATTGGGGCTGTCTTCGACTACGCCATGGGGGAAATCGCCGACGATGTTTGGAAAGTCCTACGGGCGGGCGGGCCCGAACGTTTGACAGTCGCAGGCAAGCTGGGTTTACCGCAAGTGTTATGTCCAGGAGGTGCTGAACATCTCGGTATATTGGTTGCTCACGATGAAGTTCCGGAGGCTTATAAAAACCACAAATACGTTTTCCACAGCCCTATAATTTTCGTACCAAGATTAAATGCTGATGAAATTAAACGAGTAGCAGATGACATCATCAAGCGACTTCAACACACAGCTGATAAAGCTTATTTTATGATCCCTAAAGGTGGAGTTGGAAGATATTCCATTAAAGGCGGGGTTTTAGAAGATAAAGAATCCGATCAGGCCTTTTTTAATCAATTGAAGGCAGGATTGCCAAAAAATATTATTGTTGTCGAAAGAGATCTTCCCGCTGAAGATCCCGCTTTTGTAAAAGAAGCAGTCGATTTATTGATCAGTTTGATTGAGGAAAGAAAAGTTCACTAACTGCTGACAACTAGAAGTATTTGGGCTTAAAATCCCCTGCTCCCGAACCTTGGATTAATAAAATTATTGATGTTGGAGCCAAACCGATAATTGAGCCCGAAAAACATGCTAAAATCAAAATTACTTGCAAGTGCTCTTTGCCTTGTAAGTACTTCTTGTGCATCAGCATCTCCTAATGGCAGGTAAATCTGATCATGACTCCTGGCACCGTATAAATAAAGGTCAAGAGATAGCCCACCTGTTATCCTTACCTCAATATTTGACTCAAAGCTCAAACGATTGAATCCAAAATCATGAAAATAATGCTGGTACTTCATTTGCACTCCTACATTTCCCCATTTTTGATTAAAAATTGAAGAAAGGCTTAGGTATTCAGCAACTAGCATCTCATTATCTTTACCATAAATGGTCGTTTCATTGTAAAAATTCTTTCCTGAAGCAAGGCCGTATCTCAGCGTTAATAATTTATTATTGACATCTTTATATGGAAATAAGTTGTACTCTATACTTGGTGTTATATATAACCGTTTTTCAAGGTTGTTGAAAGTGCTCGTATTGTAACCAATTTCATAGCCATAGGCCCACTTCTCGCCGAGGCTCCAAATCAAAAAATGTTCAAAACTATTTGAACTGTTTTCCACAATTGTAGTTTCCGTTTCACCATCATCATTTTCATATTTGTACTCTGAGTGGTTTGTATTGCTATCAAAACGGAAATAAAGTTTCTTCTTGTTGGTTGTTCTATAGGCTCTCACATTTCCTCCAAGACGATAACTTTTATAATTCTGATCCAGGTTTACCCTTCCATTACCTCCGATTTGATATACCCAGTAGTTCCAGGGGTCATTGGTTTCATCAGATTTAGCCTTCTCACTGGTGCTCTTCAATTTATAACTTACATTAATGATATCAGTCTGTCCATTTCGAATTAGATAAGGCACTATTCCTATCTTTAGGTTATTCACAATGAGCTCCCGGCGCTCAAAGTCTGTTGAATTTGGTTCCAATGCAAACGAAATGGTATCTATTAATCCTACAAAGCCCTTTTGGCCGTACATTATTAACTGATAACCTCTGCCGCCACCGCCCGTATTTTGGGAAGTTAAAAGCACATGAATATCAGAAGCAATCCGGTCGCGTGAGTAATCAATTACTGGTAGTTCGGTTCGGATGTAGTTCATGTCACACCAGGTATTGCTGCAATCCACAAAAATGGACAATCGTTCAATTCGCTTTGGTAAATCATGGCTACATAAAAAACCTGGAAACATTCCTAACACAACCAGCAAAACCAAGAATTTCCTCATATCAACCAAATCTTGTGCTAATTTAGTCATAAAATAAGGCTTTTAATACTTGTTTTTGATACCAAAATCCTATGGTTACTGACTGACTTCAGACACAATTAGTAATTTACCGGTGCCTACACTGAATACCATTGAACCGACGGAGCAATAAACAGCCGTATGACGCAGATAACTTTAATGTTGATTCATAGTTTTAAATGACTTTGATCATGAAATAGTTAATTAGTACTGACAAGTGATTCTTACGCATTTACTTGGATGAGACAATCTATCTTAAAACTCGTTTAATAATCCCGAAGGGATTGATTTGAAATTCAATATATAAATTGAAAAACATTATTGTATAATATGATATTTTGCAGCTTTTTAATCGAACTGTTTTGATTTGAAATCGTCTTATCGGGGCTGTTGTTCAATATTACGAATGGGAAAAAATCAATTAATACAACACTATAACAACCTACGGACAACCTTCAATCTTTACCTCAAAAGGAATTCCGAAAGTCAAGACATCGAGGATATTCACCAGTTGAGGTTAAGCATTAAAAAATTGAGAGTTATATGGACCCTAATGGAGTCGATAAGCGAGGACATGGTGAATAGTAGCGAATACTTCCTAGTGTTTTCAAATTTGTTTGATGAGGCCGGAGAAGTACGAGATGCACAGGTGAGTCTCAGCATAATTTAGAAATACAAAGCTAAATATATAGCACCCTATGCCGAATATCTCCATGAGATTAAAGATCGCAATAATGGGAAATTGCTGAAAACAATACTGCTATTTGATCTTGAAAGGCTTGGCATACTGGATAACAAGTTGCTCCACAATATGAGAGAATTATCAAATGACGTGGTTTTGAAAAAATCAGCTGCTTACGTACTTGGAGAGGTAAAACAAGTACATAAACTCAATAATCATCTGACTGGCCATCGCAAGCTTCACAAAATTCGAATTCAACTTAAATCTGTTAGAACAATATTGACCATTGTTAATGAGCTCAATCCTTTAGCTAACTTGGATAACTTGGAGAAAATTCTCAAGTCGCTTGACCAAAAGTTAGGAACCTGGCATGATGATATTGTGCTGCTCAAATCGTTAAATTATTTCGTTAATCGAATACCAAATAGAAGGCCAGTTCAACATATAGTAAACCTATCCAGACGTATAGAATATCAACAAGGATTAAGAAAACAGGAGATTTCCAAAGGTTTAAACGATTACCTTACCTTACAACACCTAAAGCCGATTGAGAATTTGCTCTAACAAAAGAGTAAAATGAACATGAGGTATCGACATTGCAGTAAGTCAGGCAGACTTCTGTTTCTGCTAATAGGTGCCTGAGATGTTTTCAATAACAAATCCTTTAAATTTGGCTTTTTTATAAATTCTGTTCAGAATTACACATGAGTGACATCACCATACGCATCGGAGGAGTGCCTGAGCATTTTAATTTACCCATTCATCTAGCCAACGAAAAAGGGTTTTTTAATAAGAATGGTATCACCATCAATTGGACTGACTTTTATGGAGGCACCGGGCAGATGACAAAAGCCCTCCGTGAAGATGAGGTAGATCTGTGTCTACTGCTAACAGAGGGAATTATTGCGGATATAATTAAAGGAAATCCCAGTAAAATCATCAGTGATTATGTCATCACACCACTTACCTGGGGTATTCACACAGGGTTAAACAATTCACTGCAACACGATGATGTTATCTTTAATAAAAAACATGCCATCAGCAGGTTTGGGTCTGGCTCTCACCTGATGTCAATCGTCAATGCCAATAGCAAAGGGCAAACGATGAACCCAGATCAATTTACGGTGGTTAACAATATCGATGGAGCTTTGGCATCTCTGACCAATCTTGAAACCGATGTATTCTATTGGGAGAAGTACACAACAAAGCCTTATGTTGATGCCGGCCAAATCCGAAGAATTGGTGAATATCTTACCCCATGGCCATGTTTCGTAATCGCGGCATCTAACAAGATTTTGAATAAATTTCCAGAGGCGGTAGACAAAATGTTGGACATCATTCAAGAAAGTTGCCAACAATTCATGCAAGACAATTCTGTGATTTCAATTGCAAGTGAACGTTACAACCAAAAACTACAGGATATTGAGAGGTGGTTTCATAGTACAGAATGGGCCGCCGATAGTTGGGTAAGCGACAAGATGATGAAAAGCGTGATCTTCCATTTAAAATCAGCCGATATCATCTCTGAAGATCAACCAATCCCTGAACTCGTTTGGAGAAGGTAACTTATCAATTACATTTTGAAGTTTAACAAAAAATAGACCATATGATTGAAGTTATTAAGCACAATGAGGGATTTGAACCATTGGATGCAACTCCTCCATTAAAAAGAAAAGTGATTCATCTTGACCATCTGATGATGA
This sequence comes from Bacteroidota bacterium, assembly GCA_027592755.1. Lineage (GTDB taxonomy): Bacteria > Bacteroidota > Bacteroidia > Cytophagales > Cyclobacteriaceae > JAJCYL01. The sequence continues at coordinate 13,679 of JAQCLE010000029.1, forward strand.
CGATAATAGAATTCTATGATGGGCCTATGGAAAAACCCGACGCACCTCACAATCATCCCCACGAACAAATTACCTATGTTGCTTCTGGTTCATTAAAACTGTTTATTGAAAATCGTGAATACCTCCTGAATGAAGGTGATATTTTCAAAGTAGAGTCAAACCTCAACCATTGCATCCAGACGTTAACCGAGAAGGTGAAACTTATTGATGGTTTTACTCCATTGCGTGAAGATTTTATTTAATCCCACACATTAGAGATGCTCCGAACTAACATTAAGAATATGAAGAAATCCAACTCAATTATTCCAATCCTTATCGGCTTATGTGTACTTACCAGCAATGCACCGCTATTGGCACAGTTAACTGAACCCAAATCAGAGCCAGTATTGATATGAAGGAAGCCAGAGCAGCGGTTGATCGTATTGTTAAACAATTCTCAGAGGATTATAAGAATGGTGATTCATTGGCATTGACAGCCCATTATGCAAGGGATGGATCATTAGGTTCAATCAAGGGTAAAGATCTTATTTCAGCCTGGGGAAAATCGATAAAAAACGGAAGAAAAAGCGGTACACCTTATTTGACATTCACAACGAATTCTCTTTTTAATGATGGCGAATATTTGGTCGAATTAGGAATTTATGAATCAAAGGATACCAACAACAATGTGAAATCGAGAGGTAAATACCTGTTGGGTTGGAATCAAGAAGATGGCAAGTGGAAAATATATCGCGACATTGGACTGTAAGGAAAACGAACGCACAATCGAACGGCTGAATCAAATCGACTCTCATCCTTAGACCAATTGTCACATTCATGTTTTGCATTCTTTGAATAATACATAGCTTAGAACTATTAACAGCACTTGCCAATTCTCTTGGCAATGAAGGGGATTACTTAAACGTAAATCTTAGCAACAATGAAAGATCTAAAAAAAGAGGACATAAGCCAGGAGGTTTTTGATTTATACGATGACTATGCACACAACAAAATAGACAGACGCCAATTCGTTGATAGATTATCGCTGTATGCCGTTGGTGGTATTACAGTCTCATCGCTACTCAGCTTTATCTCACCAAACTATAAAGACTCCATCCTGATCAAACCCGGTGATTCCAGGTTAGGGTCTGAATATATCAACTATGATTCAACAAAAGGTGGGCGAAGTATCCGTGGACTTTTGTCCAAACCAGCAGAATCAAATGGCAAGCTGCCGGGAATCGTGGTAGTCCATGAAAACAGGGGACTCAACCCCTACATTGAAGATGTGGGGAGACGGGCAGCAGTTGAAGGATTTATTACTTTAGCGCCGGATGCATTGACACCACTTGGTGGTTATCCTGGTAATGATGACGAAGGGAGGACGCTACAAAGCAAGCGAGACCGCAATGAAATGCTGGAGGACTTTATTGCTGCTTATGAATACCTCAAATCAAATAATGATTGCAACGGTAAAATTGGTGTTGTTGGCTTTTGTTTTGGCGGTGGGATATCGAACATGATGGCAGTTCGCATTCCTTCATTGTCAGCTGCTGTTCCATTTTATGGAGGTCAACCAACTAGCGAGGATGTAGCCAAAATCAAAGCACCGCTGATGTTGCATTATGCCGGGCTGGACGAACGGGTAAACGCCGGATGGCCGGCTTATGAAGAAGCACTAAAGGCAAACAAGAAGGAATATGTAGCCCATATTTACCCGGATGCAAATCACGGTTTTAATAATAATACAACCCCGCGATATGACGATAAAGCAGCCACACTGGCCTGGAGTCGGACCATTGCCTTTTTCAACGATAAACTTAAATGATTTAAACCAACCAATAACCAAGTCTCAAACCATCACCTCAGGGATCTTTAATTATGAAAAATTCTCTCATCTTCCTTCTTTTATTTTTCTTCTCCTTTTCCGTCATTGGGCAAATTGAAGTTCGAACTGGCCTGGAACTCACACCAGACCATTTTCCACAAGATGGTGTTCCTAAAGGAGAGTTGAAAGGCCCATTCAATTTTTATAGCAAGATTTTAGAAGGTACTGTTCGTCGCTATTGGCTCTTTATTCCGGCGCAATATGAGGCTTCAAAACCCGCCAGCGTTTTGGTTTTTCAGGACGGTCAACGAGCTACGAAGCCGGATGGCTCAATTCGGGCTCCACAGGTAATGGAAAACCTAATTGCCAAAGGCGATATGCCTGTGACAATTGGTATATTCATTACTCCTGGCAATCGTTCTGAAGATTACCCTGATGACCTGGGAATGAAGAACCCTAATAATCGAGCGCAGGAATACGATGCAATGAACGATGGCTATGCACGGTTTCTTGTAGAAGAAATGCTCCCCGAAGTCGCCAAACAATACAATCTGACAGATGATCTGGAGCAACGAGCCATTGGTGGCACAAGCAGTGGCGCCATTGCTTCCTTCTCAGTTGCATGGTATTACCCCGATGTATTTCGCAAAGTTTATAGCACCATAGGCAGCTTCGTTTCAATTGGTTTTCGCCCTGAAGAGACACCCATAAAACTCGGTGGCCAGGATTACCCGGCACTGATTCGCCGGGAGCCAATTCGTCCAATTCGAATTTTTTTTCAGGATGGAATTAATGACTTGAGTAACAGGTGGGGCAATTGGTTTCTTGCCAATCAACAAATGGTTTCCGCAATGGAATATGCCAATAAAAATGCGGATGAAAACAACGTGGCAGGTGCACGTTACCAGATTACCACAGTATGGACCGATGGTGAGCACAGTGACAAACATCCGGGTATGCTCTTACCTGAGGGTTTAAGATGGCTTTGGGCCGAGTCTAAATAACCTCGTTCATCCAAAAAAACTTAACAATTGTTTGATCTGCAGCCAACTTTAGAAAATGATTTGATCTTCATACGACCGCTATCTAGGGAAGATGTTGAGCCATTGTACCAGGTAGCAAAAGACCCTTTAATTTGGGAACAGCACCCTTGTTGGGATAGATTTAAGCGAGAAGTCTATGAAGCTTTTTTCCAGGAATCGCTGGAATCGAAAGGTGCCCTGCTGGTTATTGATAAGAGTACGAATGAAGCAATAGGAAGCTCCAGATTTAAAAGAATTGATGGAGATGAAACGGCAATAGAAATTGGCTGGTCTTTTCTTGGCAGGAATTATTGGGGTGGAACCTATAATAAGTCCTTGAAACAATTAATGATTGAATATGCATTTAACAATGTTCAAAACATCGTCTTTTATATTGGAGAAAACAACCTTCGATCCCGAAAGGCAGCGAAAAAAATAGGTGCCAAAGAAGTAACAGGCGGTGAATTTGAGCATTTGATCAAACGAGACGGTATTAATCTGACATATCTCCTAAGTAGAAAAGATTGGCATACATTCATCGTTAGCTAATCTCTCCCCGGTTAGTAGCGTTCCTCTTTGGGCTAAATCAGCTTGATATTGCGTAACAAATTTGTTGTTCAAAATCATAAATAAACAATGAAGAATCGTACTTAAAATTCTTAAATTTAAATGGATCCAATTTTACTTCAATGAAAATCTTCAGTTCCATCAGGTCAATCAATTTCGCAACATTTCACCTCTTGGGTCGACCATTTCTATTCATTTTTATCTTTATCCTTATCCCCGGATGTTCAGTTGAACAAAATTTTCATCACTCTGATGTCGAAATAGCAGGTCTTGATGATGAGATAGCTAAACACAGAAAAGGATTGTTACAAGTACAAACCAACCCGGGAGATAAGGTATTGGTTGAACAACTGAGCCATGACTTCTGGTTTGGGGCGGCCATAAGCAATGGCATTGCGGGGAATTATATGTCGGATGATGACAAAAAACAGTACAAGGAGAAATTCCTGGAGAACTTTAACTCGGCTGTTACTGAAAATGCTGTGAAGTGGGGAAACATGGAACGCAATAAAGGGGCAGTCAATTATGCAACGGTTGATGCCATATTGAATTGGACGGAAGTAAACAATATACCACTAAGGGGTCACAACATTTTCTGGGGAATTCCAAAGTTTGTGCAACCTTGGCTAAAAGAATTGAGTGACAATGAATTGCGACAAACATTACAAAATCGAGCCGAATCGCTAACTGCAAAATACAAAGGTCGTTTTGCGGAGTATGACCTGAACAATGAGATGATTCATGGCAACTACTATCAAGATCGCCTGGGCCCGGACATTACAAAACTTATGGCAGATTGGGCACAAAATGGAGACCCTGATATTAAACTATATCTGAATGATTATGATATTCTGACAGGCAACAGACTGGATGATTATATGGCTCAAATCAGACAGTTATTAAAACAGGGTGTTCCAATTGCGGGAATTGGTGTCCAGGGGCATTTACATACGGAAACGTTCGACCGAAATGAGCTCAAACGGTCATTGGATTCATTGGCAATTTTTAATTTACCTATCCGGGTCACAGAATTCAACATGCCTGGTCAGCGGTCTGCCTATCATCGGCAGGAAATCACAGAAATGACTGCCGAAGAAGAACAGTTTAAAGCGAAAGAAATTGTCGATTATTACAAGATATGTTTTGCTCATCCGGCTGTGGAAGGCATCCTTATGTGGGGATTTTGGGCCGGAGCTAACTGGGTCCCGGTCTCATCGCTTTACAACCGAGACTGGTCTCCTACTCCCTCAGTTGAAGCATACCAAAACCTTATCTTCAAGGAGTGGTGGACCAAAGAGTCTGGCACAGCGGATGATTCGGGTTTGGTTTCAGTTCCGGCTTTTTATGGAAAATACAGAGTCACGGTAAATGGTATGGCAAAAGAGGTGCAAATGACCAGAACATCCGGTGGATTGTTCGTGGATTTTAGAAAATAAATGCAACCTTGATCCTCAAATAATAGTCTAATTAACAGACCACTCGCTGACATCTTTTAAAAGTTAAACAAACCTTGGTTATTCTATGCTCAAGAATTACTTCAAAATCACCTATCGCACCATCCTGAAAGAAAAAGTTTACAACGCCATCAACATATTCGGACTTTCCGTGGGTCTGGCTTGTTGCATGCTCATTGGTATATACATAAACGATGAGCTGAGCTATGACAAGTTCCATAAAAATGCTGACCGGATTTATCGTTTAAGCCGGGAGTTCATGAGTCCTGACGGATCAACATCCCTTCACCTGGCACATCTCGCACCCCCGTTCGTTCCACTGCTCAGGACAGATTTTCCGGAAATGGAAATTGTGACCCGCTTTATATCGTTCGGTGGCACAATGCAATACGAAGACAAGTTATTCATTGAAGAGAATGTTGGATTTGCCGATAATGAGATCTTCGAGGTTTTCAGTTTTGATTTCGTTCAGGGGAATCCCGAAACAGCACTCTCCCAACCGGGGTCAATGGTTATTACTGAAGAGATGGCACTCAAATATTTCAACACCGTAGATGCGCTTGAAAAAATGATCAGATTCTCGAATCAAACAAGTTTGAAAATAACAGGAGTGATCAAAAAAATGCCTGAGAATTCACACTTCGACCTTGAAATGATAGGAGATTTCTCATTGGTGGAACAGTACTATGGAGGACGGGAAAATATGATGCAGGCTTGGGGCAGTAATAACTTCTCCTCCTATTTCATTCTAAAAGATGATGCAACAATTAGTGAAATAGAAAGACGCTTCCATGATTTCCTGATAAAACATCTCGACGAAGACGCCAACAACTGGACGGCTTTGCACATCCAGAAAATGACGGATATATACCTGTATTCGCACCTGGATGATGAACTGGGAGCAAACAGTGACATAAAATATGTTTATACTTTTTCAGCGATATGGCTACTCATATTATTCATTGCAATGATCAATTATATGAACCTGGCTACGGCAAAATCAATTAACCGGGCCAAAGAAGTGGGTATGAGAAAAGTACTTGGCGCCGGAAAACCAAGCCTGATAGGGCAGTTTTTGATGGAGTCAATGATTTTGGTTTTCATGTCAATAACCATAGCCTTTTTTCTGATTCAACTTGCACTCCCCTACCTCAGAACGTTCACTGACAAAACACTTGTATATACCACTCAGGAAGGTCTTATTGGTTTTATGGCCGTCATGATTTTTGGCCTGGTTGTTGGCTTGATTTCCGGTTCCTATCCTGCATTCTATTTATCAGCTTTCAAGCCACTTGTAGCGCTAAAAGGTAAACTTTCCGGAGAATCTAAAAACACCATCTTAAGGCGTGTTTTGGTTGTGCTACAGTTTTCAATATCCGCCATTCTTATTGTGTCGACCGGAGTTGTGTTCCAGCAACTGAGTTACATTCAAAATAAGAAACTGGGCTACGACAAAGAGCATGTACTTACTGTCCCCTTGAATAATGCAATTGGGGAAAAATTCGAAGCATTTAAAAACACACTACTCACCAATCAGTCGATTACCAATATAGCCAGTTCCAGCAGGGTACCAACAATTCAGTTACTGGATAGTCAGGGCGCTCAGGCTGAGATAAACGGAGAAATGGTAGCCCCTGAGGTTGTCATCAAGGATTTAAGGGTAGATCATGATTTCCTCGAAACATATAACATAAGGCTATTGACTGGAAGAAATTTTGACAAGACCATGCAATCGGACGATACGTCCGCGTTCATCCTCAATGAGGCAGCTGTCAGAATGATAGGATGGGTAACAAATGATGAAGCCATCAACAAAAAAATAACCTATGGTGACCGTGAAGGAAGGGTAATTGGCGTTGCACAGAACATTAATTTCGAGACACTTCAAAATGAAATCAGCCCACTGATCATGCATATTCCGGAAGGCCCAGGCCGATTAATTTCAATCAAGATGAATGGTACCAATGTTGATGAGACTGTGAGCTACATTGAAGAACAGTGGAGCAACTTCTCTCCCAATACCCCGATTCAATACAGTTTCATTGATGAAAGGTTTAGAAGGCTTTATGAATCAGAGAATCAAAGGGCCCAATTATTCACAGGTTTTTCGCTACTGGCCATTTTTCTTGCATGCCTCGGTTTATTTGGTCTTGCTTCATTTACAGTTGCTCAACGATCACGGGAGATCAGCATTAGAAAAGTACTTGGAGCAACCGTTGCTCATATTGTATCAATTCTTTCCAAAGAATTTTTGATTTTGGTTGGTATCAGTGCCATTGTAGCTTTCCCGATAGCCTACCTTTTCATGAACGACTGGCTTCAAAACTATGCCTATCGCATTGAACTGGATTCAATACCGTTTATTGTAGCTGGTGTAATATCCTTACTGATCGCATTCCTGACGATTAGCTTCCAAACTTTCAAAGCAGCGAACAACAATCCCACCGATGCACTGTCTGAGGAGTGAGTTGATTGGATGACAAACGCTCATAGTGGCTAGGGTCAATCCTTCTGAATGCCTGAAGGGAGAGTGACATACAATCAATGTTATCCGTGTAAATATACGGGTATATCCGTCTACAAATGCTTACGAACACGTAGACGAGTCGTTAGGCCAAACAACCACATTTTAGACATTAGTAAAAATACCTAATTATATATAACGGAAAGGATCGTATTGTTTATATTCAGGTGTTTATGTTGGATTTAGTACCATTAGAATGAAAGAGAATGTTTAAAGATCGAACCGTAAATTACAAGTGGCTCGAGGATAATCGGAAATCCAAATTGCTAATTTATATTACAGGTGATCGTCCTGCGATGGAAACTCAAATCTCCACGGAAGCACTTGAATACTTCGCCGATCATCTAGACAAGATCGAGAAAGTTAATAAGATAAGTCTCTTTCTCTATACTCGCGGCGGCGATACAATGGCCGCATGGAGTTTGGCTAATTTAAACCCAACTTAATAACGGGGAACTCAACCATTATGGCCTGGGGTGGACTGATATCGGAACTGATAAATTTGGGAATAGAAGCTATGGCCACGGTGGTGGCGCAGTTGGTGGTGCCGCAGTATTAAGAATATACCTGGATCACAACATCGTGATTGCAATGGCCAGAAACTCCTGGCGTGATGGTGGTACAGGAGATGCGCATCAACAAATCGTCAATTTATTTATTGAAGATTAAATTCTGCTGAATTCGATATCTGAAAATGGTAATACTATAAATTGGATTAAAAAGTAATTTAGAGGTACTGACAAAGTGCTCTTTTAGCATTTAATTGACGCCGAAGTTCTTTTACCATCTTCATTAGCTTTGTTTCGATAGCTAAAAGGAAAATAGCCCACAACCTAAAGGAGAAGTCTACAATGAAGAAGAAAAAAAGTAATCCTACCATCCAAAGAAGAAGAGCGTTCCTAACCAATGTTACTACAATTGCGGGCACAGCTCTTGTCACTGCCATACCGGGAGTTAGTCTTGCAGGTTATTGGTCAATACAATCGAGTTTAACAGTAAAACAGGTGATTGATATCATTCTGAAAGAAATTCCCGATGCGCCATTTGAAAGAACCGTTGATCAGTTAAGAACTGGCAGTATGGATCAGCAGGTTTCAGGTATTGTAACTACCATGTTTCCAACGATGGAAGTGATTGAGAAAACCGCAAAGTCAGGGGCTAATTTAATCATTGCGCACGAAACTCCCTTTTACAACAATCAGGATGAAACTGATTGGCTGCAAGAAGATGACGCTTACAATTACAAAATAGATTTACTAAACAAATACGGCATTGCCATATGGCGTTTTCATGATTATTGGCACAGGCACAAGCCAGATGGTATCATAATGGGCAATCTGATAAAGCTCGGCTGGGAAAAATATTATGATGCTGAAAACCAAAGGATAATTACCCTGCCTGAAACGATGGGTTCACAAAGCATCGTAGACTTAGTCAAAGCAGAGCTTGATATTCCCAGCGTACGTCTTGTAGGTGATTTAAAGCAGAATTGCAGTACAATATATCTCGCATTTGGCTATATGAGCAGCAATATGCAAATAGCCGCTATTCAAGAATACAAGCCTGATCTAATTCTAAGTGGTGAAACCAGGGAATGGGAAACCGTGGAACTGGTACGGGATGGCCAGCAGATGGGGCAGAAAACTGCGCTCATGGTGCTAAGCCATGCCGTAAGTGAAGAGGCTGGAATGGAATACGCCGCAAAATGGTTACAGCCCAAAGTTCCAGGGGTCAAAGTATCGCACATTGCATCCACGAATCCATTTACCTTCAATTGATTGAAGATTTGAAAGGGTCGATTGACTTCGCCATCTCATCAAAACCAGATATCTTGCTTTAAAATCAATCCACAAACCTAATGAATCGCTCCAACCTACTCTTTGTGATCACACTTTGCTTCATTATTGGATGCAAACAGGAAGTTCCAGAAGAAAAGCCTGCTGGAAAAGTTATTATCGGTTACGTTCCCGGATTTCGGGGGGCAATCGATGAAAACACCATCGATGCCAACAAATTGACACACATCAATTATGCATTTGTTAATTGTATTGACAGCCTCGCAGTACTATCAAATTTGGAAACAGATACTGCTAACTTTAGAAGGCTTAATAACCTTAAAAAGATCAATCCTGACCTGAAAATATTAATATCCATCGGTGGCTGGGGCTGGAGCGACTACTTTTCAGATGCCGTCCTAACTCCCAGCTCTCGACTGATGTTTGCCCAAAGCAATATTCAAATTGTTGAGGACCATAATCTTGATGGAGTTGACATCGACTGGGAATATCCGGGCCAGCGAGGCCAGGATAATGTTTTCCGGCCAGAGGACAAAGAGAATTACACCTTAATGTTTAAAGTCATTCGGGAAGAATTGGATAAACTATCTGAGCGGACGGGAAAAACCTATCTTTTGACAACAGCAGTTGGCGCTTCACAACGCTATATCGACAATACAGAAATGGACAAAGCCCAGGAATACCTCGATTACGTAAACCTGATGACCTACGATTTTTATACTTCGGGCGACTCCTCCGGGCATCATACCAATCTTTACCCTCCATCAAATTATGACAAGGATAGATCAGCCCACAAAACAGTGGACATATTTGTAGCTGCCGACGTTCCTGTAGAAAAACTCGTCATGGGCATCGCTTTCTATGGCAGGTCATGGTATATTATAAGTGGTGAGAATCGCGGTATTAATATGCCTAATGATTCAACTGCACGAGGCGGTGGCTATTCATTTATCAAAGACAGCCTGGTGAACCAAAGAGGATTCACAAGATACTGGGATGAAAATGCCAAGGCACCTTACCTCTTTAATAGTGAGACTAATCAACTGGTTTCGTATGATGATGAAGAATCGGTTAGGTATAAGTGTGAGTATACCATTGAAAAAAATATGGCCGGAGTGATGTTCTGGCAATATGCCAGTGACCCTAAAGAATATTTGGTTACTGCCATTAATCAAAGTTATAAGCAATAACGAAACCTATGAGAGGCCTTCTAATTAACATTCGTTACTTGGGCATATTATTCCTGCTTTTTATTGGAACATCATGTGCCAAAGATTCCAAAAAAGAAGCAAATGAGCAGTTTGCTGAAGACACCAGGTTCAAAGTGGTTGGTTACATCACAGCTGGCGCTTTTGATTTGATTGATCAGATTGAGCTCAACAGACTTACCCACCTGGATCTTGCATTTTTGAATCCTGATGATGAAGGAAACCTGGTTTTTAGCCAGGGGAAAGATATCAAGAGTGTAGTCGCAAAAGCCCATGCTGCAAACGTGGAGGTTTTTATTTCGATCGCGGGAGGAGGATCTGGAGATGAACCCAGGGACAAATGGAACATGGTGCTCCAACCTGAAAAGCGGTCAGCTTTCATTGACAAGTTAATGGACTATGTTGCCGATAATGATCTGGATGGTATTGATGTAGATATTGAATGGAATATCCTCCCAACAATTGGTTCGAATTATACACCCTTTGTCCTGGAGCTAAGGGATCATCTGCATGCGAAAGGAAAATCAATCTCAACCGCTCTCCCTGGAACGGCATTGCATGAAGCTGTAACCCAGGAATCGCTGGAAGCCTATGATTTTATTAACGTGATGGTTTATGACGCTACCGGACCCTGGCGTCCTGATAAACCTGGCCATCACTCAACCTACGAATTCGCCGAAGCTGCGGTGTCTTTCTGGTTAGAAGAAAAAAAGATTCCGGCGAGTCGATTAGTGCTTGGCATGCCTTTTTATGGTTATGATTTTGGTACTGAAAGGGTATCGTCAAAATCGTATGGCCAAATTGCAGAAAACAATACAGCTGATGCCTATCGTGATGAAATTGATCAACTGTATTACAATGGTATACCGACAATCGTTAAGAAAACTCAACTGGCTCTATCCAAATTTAATGGGGTGATGTTCTGGCAATTAGGCCATGATGCTTTTAACAACATGTCGTTGCTTGCATCGGTGGATCAGGTTATTCAAGCTAAAGATTGCAAGGGAATAACATCCACTTTCTTTGCTGACTCTGACGGAGATGGATTTGGCGATATCAGTAAACCCTTTCAGAGCTGCACTTCTCCGGAGGGATATGTTACCAATAATACAGACTGTGATGACTCCAATGCGAACATCAATCCCAATGCCGAGGATCTGATGGATGGCATTGACAATAATTGCAATAGCACAATTGATGATGAGTCTTAGAAGGCTTTTAGTTTAGCTTAATTTATACATCAAAGATAGCGTTTAAAGCCCTCATGTGAATTCTCAAATCCTAAAGATTTGTAAAATTTATGAGCTCTCGAACGCTTTTTGTTGGTGGTAAGCTCAATCAATTGGGCGCCGCGTTCTCTGGCTCTTTGGGTGATATATTCCAACATTTTTTTACCAATACCTTGATTTCGACAGGACTTATCTACTCTTACCATTTCAACCAATACCCTAATCCCACCACTGTGTGAAACATATTGAAGATAATTCAATTGAAAAGTACCAACAATTTTGTTTTCCAATTCCGCGACCATTAGTTCACAGTTGTCATCCAAATCGATTTTCTCAAAAGCTTTTTGGTAATCTGATGATACAGAACCGGAATAGTCATCTTTGGCCCTTCCCATCTGATCTTGAGATATCAACTCAATAATTCGAGGAACGTCTTCAATTGTTGCCCTTCTAATAATCAAACCTTCCATATCATTTGGGATCTCTTTATACTACCTGTCAATTTATGAACTTATTCATAAAAATGCCGTTTCTCTGGCATGGCTATTGTTAATTAATTTAGCGCACTTTCAATACCATGAAAAACATCCTAATTATTGTTTTTTCTCTTCTTATCGTTTCAACAGAATTATTTGGACAGGTTGGGGAAGTTTCAAAAGGCGCAAGAGGAAACAAGGAGAATACAAGAAAAAGCTCCGAAGGTTCTGATAGAGGTTATAGCGGCGGTGGAGGTTCGTGTGTCTTCTTTTTTCTTGAAATATTTGACGTTATTAACATTATTGGACGAGGTCAAAAAGACCAGTTGGCACAACGATTTGAACAGCCTTACCGTGTATCGCTTAAGGCTGGACTTAATGGTGGGTACTACAACGGAGAAAATACCTTTATTTTCCTTCCTTCGATTCGTGGGAATTGGGGGCTCTTTTCAACACACTTTAGGAGTAATTGGATTCAGGACCTTACCGGACAGTTTCAAACGCTTGACTGGCAGGTAATTCAAATGAACATTGTAAATACACCAGGATTTACTTTAAGGGCAGGAACAGGTTTTTCACATGTTAAGGATATTGACGACACTTACCACGAATCAACTGTTGGTTTTGTAGCCCATTTTGATGAACGAAGGATCAATCCCGGAATCGAATTCAGATGGTCAAATGATTATTCAACAGATGAAGTACCCCGATTTGAAATCAACACTCAGGTTGACTACGAAATAATGCAATCAGGAAAATTCAGGATCAACGTAATGGGCGGTTACCTGTACCAAAGTTATATTGGTGATGAAATTGGTGAGCACATCCCTTTTCATTTTCTACAAACTGGTATCAATCTTTACTTCCAGTAGTCGGTAAAAAATCCTTGCAAAGAAATGCAGCGCCAAACACCCCGGCACTATCTCCTAATTTTGGCCTAAGGAAGGCAGTGATCAGTTTATCGTTGAAAACATAGTGCAACGTTTTCTGAACCCCCAGGGTGTATAGCTCAGGTATATTTCCAACCCCACCACCCAACACTATTGCATCAGGATCAAGAATATTGATAACCGATGAAATTCCGACTGCGAAAAAGTGTAACAATCTCTCAATGCATTGTGTTGCCTTGTCATCCCCTTCTTTGTATTTAGCATATATCTCTTTCATTGAAAGCGAATCTCCCCCTATACTTTGATAGTATCTTTGCAAAGCAGGTCCGGAAATCACGTTTTCGACACATCCACTTTTGCCACAATAACATGGCCCTCCAGACTCATCCAAAAAGTTATGACCCCATTCACCGCCATTACCCATCTTACCTTTCCATGCCTTTCCATCAAAAACAACCCCTCCTCCTACCCCTGTTCCAAGGATCACACCGAATACAACACTTGCCCCGGGGCATTCTTCCTTTACAACGCCCATTTGCGTTTCGGCAAGGGCGAAGCAGTTGGCATCATTCATCATGAGTAAAGGAATGCCCAGGCGTTTTTCAAGATCAAACTTGAAAGGCTTATGATTTAAGACTACCGTATTACTATTTTTCATGAAATTGGTGACAGGATCAATTATTCCCGGGGTACCGATTCCAATTACATCAGGTTTTAGTCCGGAATCTTCTTTGAGCAAATCAACCAGCTTATTTATTTGGCCAAGGATGTGGTCATAGCCGTGTTCTTGTTCTGTTGCTACGCGTATGCGGGAAATGACCTCAGGATTGTCGGCTGACTTAAGAACAACCCCTTCAACCTTGGTGCCTCCCAAATCAATTCCCCACAATGGTGTTCCTTCCATGTTCAAGTATTTTATCAAGCTAAATTAAATAAACTGTCGCCTACCACATTACGAATAATGATCCTCTAATAGAAAGATCTTCAAATATTTAACGAGTTCCTTAAGAAAATAACTTCCAACAATTTCCAATCTATCCGCAAAAACACGTATTTGATCCAAAACATTTTCGTTAGTATCGATTAATTGGATACATTTAAGGAATCAGCTAAATTACTTTCATATAACGGTTGGATAATTAAATTTAATTTCTAACTTTAATTTGAACATTAAAACACAGCAAGCTATGGAACTTAATTACTCAATGATCCTAAAATACCGGATCACGAGATTTAAAAATCTCAACAATCTGATCTATGACCAGGTTCTAAATTGTGCCCGTTATATTTGGAAAACTTTTGGCGGTGAAACCATAAGCAGACCAGACGGGCCAATGAAGAGTTGGTAACGCATTTTATCAATTTCAATCGTTTTGATCAACTGTCTTGAATAATTTTCCGTATTATGGTGGAAGATATCAAGACAGTTTATTGAAAAAATTAATTCTTTTTACACTTTTCTCATTTGCGCTCAGTTTATGGGCTCAAAACTATTCCATTACCGTCGCCAAGTTGAAATATCGTGGAGGCGGTGATTGGTACGCCAATAAAACTGCCCTCCCTAATCTCATCGAATTTTGTAACCGTAGCCTCAACACAAACATTAATCCTGAAGAGGATGTGGTTGAAGTGGCAAGCAGCGATATTTTCTTATATCCCTATGTTTATATGACCGGGCATGGAAATGTTGTATTCTCAAGCATGGAAGCAGCCAACCTTAGAAACTATCTTATCGCCGGAGGTTTTCTGCACATAGACGATAATTATGGGCTGGATCAGTTTATTAAACTGGAAATGAAAAAAGTTTTCCCAGAATTAGAATTTGTTGAACTTCCAATTGATCATCCTATCTATCATCAAAAATTTGACTTCAATGAAGGGCTACCAAAAGTGCATGAACACAACGGCAAACAGCCCCAGGGTTTTGGCCTGATTTATCAGGGAAGGTTAATTTGTTATTATTCTTATGAATCAGATCTTGGCAATGGCTGGGAAGACCAAATCATCTATAACGACCCGGAGGCCATTCGTCAACAAGCTTTGAAAATGGGAGCTAATATCCTGACTTATTGCTTTACAACTAACTAATCTACCTCTTCTCCTTTATAAAGCTTTTCAATTTCAGATCTATCCTGTTCAGGAATTGAATGATCATTCAATAATCGCCAGGCATCACGCGTAGATTTTATATTATACTTTCCTATTACTCAGTTGTTGAATTGCTTCTTTTTTGTCCTGATCAAAAAAAATAATCCTACCTGAACAAGCAAAGCAATTGTAACAAGAATTATCAGAAAAATCATCGTTTAATAAGTATTCTAATTTGATTCATTAAAGCTATCTCAGGAGTACTCCTTTGGACAGAAACATTTTCTCCTGTTTCAACAAACTATATATTTAGTTGTATAACTAATTAATTAGTTAAACATTTGTAATACATTGAATTACTTGAAACTATTTTATATGAAATTGAAAGAATTAACCAAGGCAGAAGAGCAGGTGATGCAGGTCCTCTGGAAGCTGGAAAAAGGATTCGTTAATGACATTCTCGATCATTTTCCGGTGCCAAAACCAGCTTATAATACAGCATCTACCATCTCCAGAATTCTCGTTAAAAAGGGATTCGTTGCCTTCAAAGCTTTCGGCAACTCACACCAATACTACCCGGTAATATCCAGGAAAGAGTACAAACACTTTTGTCTTAAAAATATAGTCGGCAACTATTTTGATGGATCTTTTGAAGAGCTTGTTTCCTTCTTTGCCCGGGAGAATAATCTAAATGTCTCCGAATTAGATGAATTGATGTCCCATGTTCAACAAGATTTAAAAAATAAAACTGATGACGGTAATTAATTACATATTCGAATCAATACTGGTACTAGGGGTCTTTTATTGCTATTACTATTTTTTCCTTGCCAATCAGACCTGCCATCAATTCAAGCGCTTCTATCTCTTATTTACTGCAATAGCAGGAATGGTTTATCCATTCATTCATTTACCGGTATCTCAAAGTTCGAAGATGGCTGTGGTGCTTTTACCTGAACTTTCCATCGATGGGCTTACTACTATAGAATCCTCATCACCTGTCATCAATTATCTGGGAGTCTTATATATCCTAGTAGCTGCCATTCTCATAATTCGATTTGCTCTCCACTTATTCAAAATTCTTTCAGTTATAAAACGGCATCAAAATGCTGAATTAAATGAATTCAGGATAGTTTACTCCAAAAACTTTAAAACAAGGTCATCTTTCTTCAAATTCATTTTTTGGAATTCAGATACTATTCCAGACTCTGCTCATGAAAACCTGATTCTGCGACACGAAATAGCACATGCAAAAGGATGGCACAGTCTGGATATTCTCTTTTTTGAAATCTCCAAAATCTTACTTTGGTTCAATCCTATTATATACTGGTATCAAAAAGAAGCCGTGATAAACCTGGAGTATCTCGCTGATAGCAAGTCAGCACCCCAGGATCATACAACCTACAACTCTTTATTAGCCATCAGCGCAATTGAATCTTTAGGTTTTTCAATGGAAAACCATTTCAATAAATCATTCACTTTAAAAAGGATCAAAATGCTAAACCGAAAAAATGTTAAACCGTCACGGGTAATGATGTGGTCGTCATTGCCTATTGCACTGCTGCTACTCCTTATAGTGAGTTGCGAAACCGGTGCTGATGAACCCCAGGGTCAAATCTCTTCTTCCGATGCAAATATTGAGGAATTTGTTGAGGGAAATGCACAGGGTGCCATCTATGAAAAAACCGATGACCAACCCGAACCGGTTGGTGGCATGGCTGAACTCTATGGCTTTATTGGTCGCAATATGAAATACCCAAGCCAGGCCCGCAAAATGGGCATTGAAGGAAGAGTATTTGTTGAGTTCATCGTAGAAACCGATGGATCCATTTCAAATGTCAAATCCGTGAAAGGCATTGGGGCCGGATGTGATATGGAGTCCGTTAGGGTACTCCAAACATCTCCCAAATGGAATCCGGGTTTGATTGCAGGTAAACCTGTGCGAACAAGGATGATTCTACCAATTAGTTTCAAATTGAATTGACTAAGTTTCCGTCAGGTGGTAAACATATCTGCCTGCCGGATATTTAAAAATGCACCCAGCCCTGGGCTTTTATTTCAACTGTGTTTCCTCCTTTTGTAACCAGATTGATACCTTTTTCTTGCATTTCAGAAAAACCAATGAAATGAATATCCGGATGGTTCTTTAGTTTTTCATGGTCGTCCTGGCTAATTGTAAAGAGCAACTCATAGTCTTCTCCTCCATTCAAACAGCAAGTAATAGGATCCATGTTAAACTCAACCGCAGTATCGTAGGTCTGCTTATCTATTGGAAGATTGTCCTCATAAATAACCGCACCACATTGAGAACTCTTGCAAAGGTGCATGAGATCCGATGCCAGTCCATCACTTAAGTCTATCATTGAAGTTGGTCTGACATCCATCTCCCTCAGCTCGTGGATAATATCCATACGAGCTTCCGGTTTAAGCTGGCGGCCCACAATGTATTCATAGTCTCCGAGTTTTGGGCTCATGCCTTTGTTTTCAAGGAATACCTGCTTTTCCCTCTCTAATACTTGCAAACCGATGTAAGCTCCCCCGATATCTCCGGTAACACAGATGATGTCTTTCAATCCAGCTCCGGATCGGAAACTAATTTTATCCTTATCTGTTCTGCCTATAACGGAGACACTAATAATTAAGCCGGATTGGGAAGAAACTGTATCCCCTCCCACCAAATCCACTTTATAAGCTTTACATGCAGCATTAATTCCCTCATATAACTTATCAATGGCCTCCAACGAAAACCTATTGCTAATAGCAATGCTAATGGTGATTTGCTCCGCAATACCATTCATCGCAGCGATGTCAGAAACATTCGAAGCCACAGCTTTATAACCCAAATGTTTTAGTGGAACATAAGACAGATCAAAATGAATTCCCTCTAGAAGCATATCTGTGGATAACAACTTTACATGATCACCGGCATCTATGACCGCAGCATCATCACCTATGCCGGCAATGGAGCTTTCATTTACCAGGGTTGTTCCTGACTTGATCCTATCTATCAAGCCAAATTCTCCAACTTCGTTTATTTCTGTTCTCGATTCGTCTTTGTTATCGCTCATCTCAATTGTTTATCTCCTGACATAGCTCTATCAAAACACCACCTGCTGATTTTGGGTGGATAAAGCAAACCAGTTTATTATCAGCTCCTATTTTCGGTGCATCACTTTGAATTTCAAAGCCCTCGTTCTTTAGTCTTTTCATTTCTGATGCAATATCATCTACATCGTAAGCAATATGGTGTATACCTTCTCCCTTGCTTTTAATAAATTTTGTTATTGCATTATTTTCTCCAATACCCTCAAGTAGTTCAATTTTGGATTCACCGAGTCTGAAAAATGAAGTTGTCACATTCTCTGACAAAACCTCCTCCGTCTTATAGGGTTTAACCCCAAATAGCCTGAAATACCTCTGATTCGCATCTTTCAGATTGCTTACCGCGATTCCGATGTGCTCTATCTTATTCAACTCTTGATACTAAATTTGTAATCAGGTTTATATCTTGGCTATCTTTGCAAAGATGTTGAATCTTTTCGGCTTAAATGAATGGATTTGACCATAATCGTATTCCTAAAGATATGATTGACGTAAGAAACGACCAGCATACCGAAGTTGCCAGGATCCAGGACGAGATTAAGAATTTCCTTGGACTAAAAAGCAATCAAATCATTTTCGAATTTTCCAATGGTGACGGAAAATTTAAACTCGATCTCATAACCATCAATCCGAGGCATAACCAGTCGTTCCTTTTCAGGTCTGAAATCGGCATCGACAGGATTGACGCCTTAAAACGAATGTTCGAGTATGTGAAAAACCATAAAGCCAGGGAAAGTTCGTATACCATTCAATGGTCGGTGAAAGGCGATCGGGAACTCAATACCTCATATTTCTGGGGCAGCAATATCTATGACGCCCTGGATAAGCTTTATTATGACCGCGATATGAACACAATTAACGTTTATAACGTTACTATGAATCCAATTACTTAATGAAAGGGATATGATAAGCGTAACAGATAGTGCCAAGAAGAAAATCACCGAGCTGAGAACCATAGAAGGAAAGGACCCTTCACAGAATATAAGAGTGGCGGTGAAAGGCGGAGGATGTTCAGGATTGATGTATGATCTGGACTTTGACTCTGCCATAAAAGACAGTGATGAGGTCTTTGAAGACAAGGGTGTCAAAATTCTTGTGGATAAGAAAAGCCTGCTTTATCTACTAGGCACAACGCTCGATTTCAGCGATGGACTTAACGGTAAGGGTTTCCAATTCATCAATCCCAATGCCAACAGAACTTGTGGCTGCGGCGAAAGTTTTGCAGTTTAGAACAAAAGAAAATATTAGGAATCTAAGCCGGTAGCACCGGCTTTTTTTGTTGATGCCCATTTACCTATTTTTAGCATCTCAAAATAAAAGGACCATGTCAAAAAGAAATGTCGCAGGATTTATCCTGACAGTGATTTCGTTGCTTCTACTTTACCCTGGACTTACATTCCCAATGTTCCGACTTGAAATTGGAGCTGAGTTTCCCATTGTGGGCAAAATAACGCTCTATGAGCAGACTCAGAGTATCCTCCAAACTGTTAAAACACTTAATGAGAACAACAATGCCATTGTTGCTTTCCTCATACTCTTTTTCAGTGTGGTAGTTCCTTTCTTAAAAGGCATAACCCTGGTGATCGCCCTCTTCTTTAAGAATTTGAAACACCGTGCCATGCTCTATCGGTTTGTTCAACTCATTGGAAAATGGTCGATGGCCGATGTGTTCGTTGTCGGCGTGTTCATTGCTTACCTATCCACCAAAACCAACTCGACCATTATGGCCGAACTACACGAGGGTTTCTATTACTTTACCGCTTATTGTCTCATATCCCTTACCGCAATTCAGATTATGAAAATTGATAACGCAGAGTAATTGTGGAAATAAGCAATTCATAATTAACAGGTTTTGAGCAAACAATCATTATGATAACCTTTAATTAAAGAAAGCGTTATTATTGCGCCTTAGTTAAATAACTATCTTATTGAAAGATAAATATTGAAAACAACCGAACCGATTCTCATACTTATTTTGCTGGTCTACTGTATGTCCTGTGTTTTTTCATTTGATGGTTCTCATAGAATGAAAGTATGGGAAATGACAGGGATTGCAGCTGATTTGCATCTCACAAATCCCGATTCACCATTCTCATTTCCAGAATAATCCGATAAAAATGACTCTTCAGACAGTGAGAAAGATCCAGTAGAAGACGATGAGGACTTTGGTTATTTATCATTGTTTAACACCCATTTCAAATCAAATTACAAACAAAACCGTTTCGATAATAATCCCCTAATTTCAGGTTCGCATAATGGACCATTCTTGCCTCCGGAGAGGTACATCTAACTGAACTTCGATCACAAGTGTCGAACTTATTTTGTGTGCACAATTAAGGAAGTGATCTCTTTAATAGGCACATCACCTTTCAGTTAAATTCAATTTTCTTTTAAAAATTCTAAAGATTCTTAAATGCAGGATTTGTTAAAAAATATTAGACATGATCTGCCAGCCAGTATCATTGTTTTCTTTGTTGCTGTTCCCCTATGCCTGGGTATTGCGCTTGCTTCCGGTGCTCCACTATTTGCTGGAATAATTTCGGGCATTGTTGGTGGTATCGTTGTTGGAATTGTAAGTGGTTCCCCACAAGGAGTCAGTGGACCAGCCGCTGGATTAGCCGTTATTGTTTTGACTTCAATTAACTAGATTGGCTCGTATGATGCATTTTTGGTTGCAGTTGTGATAGCCGGCGTCATTCAACTTTTGCTGGGTTATGCCAAAGCCGGTTTCATCGCATACTTTTTTCCGTCCTCCGTGATAAAGGGCATGCTAACCGGGATTGGCCTGCTCATAATTCTTAAACAAATACCACACGCACTGGGTTGGGATAAAGATGCTTTTGGCGATTCGTCCTTTTTTCAGTTGGATGGTGAAAATACCTTCTCTGAAATTTTTAAGGCAATTGACTCTATAGCTCCGGGAGCTTTTCTTATCGCGTCAATATCAATGGCTATTTTGATATTATGGGAGGCGATTCTGACTAAAAAATATAAAGTGTTCCGAATCATAAACGGTCCGCTTGTTGTCGTGATCGTGGGTATTTTCATGAATTATCTTCATCAAAAAGGAATATTGAATTTCAGTTTTGGCTGCCGAACAAGTAGTGAGTATTCCAGTTCCAGAAAATTTCGCCGGATTTGTTAACCAGTTTACATTTCCTGATTTTTCAGCATTGGCCAATTATGAAATCTATACAGTCGGCATCGTTCTGGCCGTAGTAGCCAGTCTTGAAACGCTACTCTGTGTTGAAGCAACTGATAAAATGGACCCGGATAAAAGAATCACTCCCACCAATAGAGAATTAAAGGCTCAAGGAATTGGCAATATTGTCTCGGCCCTCATCGGAGGGCTTCCGGTTACTCAGGTTATCGTTCGAAGTTCTGCTAATATTTCTTTTGGGGGAAAGACCAAATTATCAGCAATCTTTCATGGAATTTTCTTGCTACTCAGTGTGCTGACAATTGCTAATGTCCTAAATATGATTCCTTTAGCCAGTCTGGCGGTAATTCTAATATTAGTTGGATACAAATTAGCCAAACCCTCACTTTTCATAACAATGTTCAAATTAGGATGGGAGCAGTTTATGCCTTTTGTTGCCACAATTGTGGCCATCCTTGCTACAGATTTATTAAAAGGAATTACGGTTGGGGTTGGTATTACTTGTCCACAGTACTGGATGATTACAGTCGTTACGTAGTGGGCTGGTAGCTCTGTAAAGGCATGAAAGCACAAGATGCCGAGAGTACAGTTCGCAAAGCATTAATGCATGCCGGTATACCTAAAGGCAAACGCCCCAAGCTGCTCAGCGACAACGGGAGCAGCTACATTGCCGATGAGTTCAAAACCTTTTTAAAGGATGAAGGAATCCAACCGATTCATGGAAGGGTATGTCATCCGCAGACGCAAGGTAAGATTGAGCGCTTCAATCGTAGTCTTAAAAACAGGATCAAGTTGGATAACTACTACAGTCCGGAAGAATTGGAGAGAGCTATCGAGAAGTTCATTTACTACTACAACTACCAGCGTTACCATGAATCCATCAATAACCTTACACCTGCGCAGGTATACTATCACAAAGGAGAACGCGTATTGGACAAAAGAAGAAAAACAAAAATCAGAACAATGAACAGAAGAAGAAAACTCAATCAGCGTGTCGCAGTTAAAAGAGAATAGCCTATCTTTGCTATCGTTAAGCCAAGCAGAAGTGGGCGCTGCAGGAGTGCAACCCGCCAGGAATAGCTTAACCAACGGAAATGAAAAAGGTGTTGATACACTTCAACACCTTCTTTTAATCCCCATTCATTTTTGTTGCTGATGCCTTAAAAAACTCAAAAAAGTAAACTTGAAACACTCAATTAGATAAAACCTCTAAAAGTCCACTTTCATTTGACGACATACACGATAGTAATGCGAAAATTTCTTATACATAATTTCTTATTTCTTCTGGTAGCCGTAGGAGCCGTGACTGGCGTTAATGCTTTTGGAAAGGAAATAGCTATTGGGCCAACAGTTGGATCAGTTTTATTGCCAACTGTGCCAAAAAAACCACCGTTGGGTGATATGGAAGATGCTCAAGACATAACATCGACCGAAACCGATAAAGAAGTAGAGGATGACGATGATTCATCCAAGAACCAACGCCCAGGCAGAATTCAATTAACAACTAAAGTTAATCTCATCTTTGTATTTCAACATGCGCTTTTTAAGGAGCATCACCATGAAGTAGTTTCACCGCCTCCTCAAGGTTAAGTAAGCAAACATTTTTTTAGTCTCATCCCTCGTCTCTTGGATGATTATCAAATGATCGTGACTGGATTACGTTTAGTTGTTTAAAAAAAATCATATTTATGAAATATAATGAGGAAACCTTAGCAGGTAGACTACGGTTCTATTTAAACCCTTTCGACAACCGCTATGAGGATTTGACGAAAGGAAGCCTGACCGGAAATATTATCAAAGATCTGACAGCCGGGTTAATTGTAGCCATGGTTGCCATACCCATGGCAATGGGCTTTGCAATGGCTTCTGGCTTGCGACCGGAGCAAGGAATCGTTGGAGGCGCAGTTGCGGGATTGCTTGGGGCACTATTTGGAGGCTCAAAAATCAGGTCTACGGACCCACAGCAGCATACATTCCAATTATTGGCGGACTAATGGCAACGTATAGTCATGGATTTTTAATTCTTGTATCCATTATTGCTGGAATTTTTTTAATGATTAGTGGAGTTGCAAAACTTGGAAGGTTTATTGCTAAAGTTCCAAACTCAATTGTTGTTGGATTTACCGCGGGAATAGCCGTAGTGATTGCCTTTTCTCAAATGGGTGAGGTGCTTGGATATGAAAGTAAAGTTGGATTAGTGCTTGATGAACAGATTAAAAATATAATGGACCTTTCCCATCAGTTCAATCCCTTTGCTTCATTTATTGCCATTGGTACATTTTTTATTTGTCGCTTTTCAAAGAAGATTTCTGCTTTTCTTCCAGGGCCATTGATTGCACTCGGCCTCGGCCTTTTAGCGGCTGAAACATTTTGGGCTGGGAAAGAATTGGTTTTGATTAAGGAAAAATATGGTTCGATCCCAACTAACTTCCTTGAGTTCACAACACCTGCTCTGCCAGAAACCTGGAGTATTCAGGTTATTTTTGACCTGGTATATTATGTAGTGGCAATCTATTTTGTAGCGGCAGTCGAAAGTCTATTATGCTCCCGCATGGCCGACCGTCTTGCCAATAATAAAGGCACGCCATTCAATCCCAACAAAGAATTTTGGGGACAGGGAATGGTGAACATTATCACTCCACTATTTAATGGCTTCCCTCACACTGGTGCTTTAGCAAGAACAGCGGTGAGCATTAAGCTAGGAGCTGTTTCTCCCTTAGCCGGAATTGCAAAATTTACTTTTAAACTTATTTTAGCGGCATTTCTTGCCACCTATTTAGAGGATGTTCCGATGGCGTGTATTGGAGGCATTTTACTTTACGTTGCTACTAATATGGTGAAAGTGGATGAGCTGAAGGAAATCTTCAATATGAAGAGCAACATTCATCTCATGCTTATGATTTATACCGCTGTAATGTTACCGTTCTTTGGGTTCCTTACAGCAGTGCTAAGTGCACTCGCGATATATATCGTTGTAATTTTTTTCAAGGAGAGTAGTGTCATACAAAAATTCGATAAGGCTCAACTATTTTAATAAAACAAACATAATTTTTAGGAATGGGTTATATATTTAGACAGATCAAACAGGATTTACCCGCCAGTGTAGTTGTATTTTTTATAGCAGTACCCTTGTGCCTCGGCATTGCACTGGCATCAGGTGTGCCATTATTTGCTGGGATTATTGCAGGTATAATTGGAGGTATTGTTGTCGGTGCTGCCAGCGGTTCGCCATTAGGTGTGAGCGGACCAGCGGCCGGGTTGGCCGTGATCGTGCTCACATCCATTGCAACGCTTGGTGGTTCATGGGAAGCATTTTTAACAGCCCTTGTATTGGCAGGAATTATCCAACTTATTTTAGGCTATGCCAAAGCGGGATTCATTGCCTACTTCTTCCCTTCATCGGTAATTAAAGGAATGCTCACCGGCATCGGGCTGTTAATTATTTTAAAACAGATACCACATGCACTAGGCTGGGATAAGGATTTTGAGGGAGACTTTTCATTTATTCAAAGCGATGGACAAAATACGTTCTCTGAAATTTTTGAAGCTTTTCAATTTTTTACCCGAGGCGCAGTTCTGATATCCGTCATCTCTTTGATCGTTCTGATTCTGTGGGATAAGGTCTTGACAAAGCGACATAAAATTTTCCTATTGATTCAGGGCCCTATTGTCGTGGTAATCCTGGGTATACTCATGAATCAATTTTATCAAGCCGGATTGTTGAATCTCAGTTTGGCGGCTGATCAGGTTGTAAAAATCCCGGTGCCGGAAAACTTAATAGGGTTTTTTAACCAGTTTACATTTCCAGACTTTTCTGCCTTGTCCAACCCGGAAGTGTATAAAATAGGTTTTGTGATTGCCATTGTGGCAAGTCTCGAAACGCTGCTTTGCGTGGAAGCTACCGATAGGCTTGATCCAGACAAAAGAGTCACTCCCACCGACAGGGAACTAAAAGCCCAGGGATTAGGAAACATTCTTTCAGGTTTAATCGGTGGCCTTCCTGTTACGCAGGTAATTGTCCGCAGCTCAGCCAACATTTCTTTTGGAGGAAAGACTAAAATGTCGGCCATCCTCCACGGAGTATTATTATTACTTAGCGCGGTTACGATCCCTAGTATATTAAACATGATTCCATTGGCAAGCTTAGCCGCTATTTTATTAATGGTAGGTTATAATTTGGCCAAGCCATCGCTTTTCAAACAAATGTATAGATTGGGATGGGAACAATTTATTCCTTTTACCGCTACAGTTGTTGCCATACTTGCAACTGATTTGTTAAGAGGAATCACTGTAGGAATACTTTTTGGCATCTTCTATACTTTACGCCATAGTTATCGCAATTCATATTATATGAAGGAAAAAATCTCGACTAAAGATGGGCTTGAAATTCATCATTTGGTTTTAGCCGAATCAGTATCATTCTTTAATAAGGCGAGCGTTATCAGGGCATTTGAAGGCTTCCCTCCAAATTCTAAAGTGATCATTGACTGTACCAATTCCAAGTGCATAGCTTATGATGTTCTTGAGCTAATAAAGGATTTTGAAAGCAAAGCCAAGACAAAAAACATAACTGTTGAAAAAATAAAATTTATTGAACCAAAGCTAGCATCTGTAACGATTTAAATAAAATAAACCATGAGAACACTAACTAAAGAACTTAGTTAGAGATTTAATTACCCCGAAAGAGGCTGTAGAAATTCTGAAAAAAGGGAATCAGCGTTTTGTAGGCAATCTTAAGATGAATCGGAATTTGTTGCAACAAATTAACGAAACTTCGGAAGGGCAGCATCCTTTCGCTGTGATTTTGAGCTGTATTGATTCGCGGACATCTGCGGAACTGATTTTTGATCAGGGCCTCGGAGATGTTTTTAGTTTCAGAATAGCTGGAAAGGTACAAAATGAGGATATTCTTGGCAGCATGGAATTCAGTTGCAAGGTGGCTGGAGCTAAAGTTGTAGTTGTGCTTGGTCATACAAAATGTGGTGCAGTTAAAGGAGCTTGTGATGATGTTAAAATGGGAAACGTGACAACGTTATTAAAAAAATTGAAGCCAGCAATTGAAGCAGAGAAATCAACTACCAATGAGCGCAATTCACGTAATGTTGAGTACGTTGAAAAAGTAGCTTCACTCAATGTGAGAATTACCAATCAACAGATTTTGAAAAACAGCTCTATTCTAAAGGACATGGTGATGAAAGATGAGATCGCAGTGATCGGAGGTATGTACAATGTTGAGACCGGTGTGGTTGATTTTTATGAGGATGAATTAATTACATCTGAAACCTTAACCCGCATTATTCATAGGCTAACATTTATTCAATCAACAGGCCGATACATATTGTGATTAGTCG
>JAQCLE010000145.1 GCA_027592755.1 Bacteroidota bacterium
GCAACCGAATACAGCTTCCCCGTACTGGGGCTTATCTTTTTACGCCATGCTCACAACCGATCCGCAAAGGACGGTTCCTCTACTCAACATAGGAGGTTTGACGGTGAGACTCGACCGCCAGTTCATCCATCTCGACCTTGACAAAGTGCCAGTGCCAAAACTGGGGTTCTCCTATTGCATCACCCGACTCATCAAACATGATTGGATTAACAATTTCATCTAAAAAGATGCAGTCTGAGGTAATTTGCCTTACAGTGTAGAACTCCCAAAGCTGTGGCCAATTTTTGACTTGAGAATCATACGCTTCGTCATGGTGCGTCCAGTGAACATCAACGCAAAGCACCATGTCATTTACTTGAAAAGGATTGGATACTGTTTCCGCATCGTTTTACCACCGTAGAACGTACTCTCGGTTGGTGTCCAATAGGACTCTTGATGCACAGCAAAGATATGGATAAAACTGGCATTTTTTACACTCGCGCGCGCAGGGCATGGGACAAATGGTGTCCCATTTGCCTTTGATTAATTTGATAAATAATCAAAATTGATTGTTAGCCTCCTTTTGTAAAGTTGTGATGTTTAAGCAAAAAAAAAGGGTAGCCCCCAGTCAATCAAGCTACCCCATCACAAACTAAAAACAAAAATCCAACCTCATGGGTTGTTTCATCATAAGCAAAACGTATTTGTTGCATGTTGATTGATTAGTACTTAAATTACCCGAGCAATGATAAATAATCAAGAAAAGGTGTAGAAAGATGCCGTTGCGACTCTGCTTCATACTATGTCTTGCCCTGTTGCTAAGCGCATGCGGGCCATCCCTCCCTGATGAAGTCGCCACTGCCTACGAAAATCTTCCTGAAGATATTGACTTCAATTTTCATATTAAACCCATACTTTCAGATAGGTGCTACAAATGCCATGGGCCTGATGAGAATGCTCGTAAGGCAGATTTGAGATTCGATCTGGAGGCAGGAGCTTTCTCCAGGTTGAAAGAATCTGGGGGACAAGCATTTGTCAAAGGTAATATTGCCCAGAGCGTCGCCTGGAACCGGATTATCTCTCATGATCTTGATTTCCAGATGCCACCTCCCGAATCTAACCTTAACCTTTCAGCTAAGGAAAAAGCGCTGATCACCAAATGGATTGAAGAAGGAGCTGAATGGAAGGAACATTGGGCTTTTATTGCGCCAGAAAAGCCTGCAGTCCCAACTGTAATGTTAGGAGAAGTATCTAAAACCGAGGGGCAACTTACCTATAACCCGATTGATAATTTTGTACTGGCGAAACTAAAGGAACAAGGTTTGAGCCCTTCACCGGAAGCAGATAAGGAACGGCTCATCCGTAGGGTGACGTTTGACCTGACCGGCCTTCCTCCGACACTTAGTGAGATAGAGGAGTTTCTCTCAGATGCATCCACTCAAGCCTATGAAAATTTGGTGGATCGGCTACTAACCACTGATGCCCATGCTGAGCGTATGGCAATGGAGTGGATGGATGTTGCCCGTTATGCAGATTCTCATGGGTGGCATGCTGATGGTCTACGGGAAATGTGGCCATGGCGTGATTGGGTGATTCGAGCATTCAAGGCAAACTTACCATACAATGAATTTGTAGCCTGGCAGATTGCAGGTGACTTGCTGCCTCAATCAAATCGAGAACAAAAACTTGCCACAGGATTTCAACGCAACCACTCGATGAGTGGGGAATCAGGTATCGTCAGCAAAGAATATCGACTAAAATATGTAGCAGATCGGACCAACACAATCGCAACGGCATTTATGGGACTTACAATGGAGTGTGCCAGCTGCCATGATCATAAATTTGATCCTGTTTCGCAGAAGGAATACTATCAGTTGACAGCATTTTTTAACAATGTGCATGAGTTAGGAGTGATTGGAAATGATAAAAATTTCGGGCCGACAGTATTGTTACCAACTACTGACACAGAAAAAAAGCTTTCCGAACTTTCCGAGGATATTGATCAAGTGAAATCTCACATTCAGATAAGAAAATCGGAGGTTATAGCGATCAAAAAATTTGTAGATGCTGTCAAGTCACACCCTATAAAACTGCCAGAGCCCGATGGCTACTACCCGTTGGAGTCAATAAGTAGCAGTCAAACTAGGGGCGGAAAGAACAATCAAGTCCTGGACAATAATCCAAAGGCTATCATCAGTGGTACACCTGAAGTTATAGATGGGAAGAAAGGAAATGCAGTAAGGCTCGATAGTTATTATGATGGGATATTTTTCAAGGAAGTGGGGGAGATCAATCTCGATGAACCACTCTCCGCCGGGGCATGGCTGAGGATTGATGATATTGAGAAGTTTCAGACGATCATGGGAAATATTGGTGATAAAAACTCTGGCTGGAGGGGTTGGATTTTCTATTTTGACCCTCAAAACAGGCCAGTTGTTAGATTGATTCATTCTCGTGCTCATAATTATCTTCATATAATCTCTGAAGAACCTGTTACTCCTGGACAGTGGACACATGTTTTCTTCACTTATGATGGCTCTGCTACAGCTGATGGCCTTCATATTTATGTTAATGGATCCAAAGTGAAACACACAGTGGGATTTGATCGGCTTTACAAATCCATCATTCCTGTAGTAAGCCGATCGTATGAGCCAAACAATAATCCAGGGGTTAGAATGGGAAAGGGTCCAGTGTATCTATACAACGATACGGACGATGGTGTGATAAATGGAGACTTGGATGAGGTGCGCATTTATCATCAATATTTGACATCACTAGAGGTTTCAGAGCTATATAGAAAAGAAGACAGTACCAGCACCAATGATATAAGGCTTGATAGTAAGGACTACCTGGATCACTATATGCACAGGATAGACGAGCCCTCCAGAAAACTCAACCAGCAACTGGCAAAATTGCGTAGGGAGAAATTTGGTTTGCTGGCACCGGTGAATGAAGTCATGGTGATGGAGGAGATGTCCATGCCACGAAGAACACACATTTTGGAACGGGGACAATATGATGCCCCGGGGCAGGAAGTTTTTCCATCCACTCCTGAGGCCATTTTGCCATTTCCTGACAATTTACCCAAAAACAGGCTTGGTCTGGCTCAGTGGCTGTTTGATGATAAACATCCTCTAACTGCCAGGGTTGCCGTCAATCGATACTGGCAGATGATTTTTGGCCGGGGTATCGTCGAAACTGCCCACGACTTTGGCAGTCAGGGTGCATTGCCCAGCCATCCTGAATTATTAGACTGGCTTGCCATTGAATTTAGAGAGTCAGATTGGGATCTACGGGCATTGCTCAAAATGATGGTGACTTCAGCCACTTACAGACAATCGTCGATTGCAAGCGCCGATAAACAACGGGAGGATGTCAAAAATATTTATCTCTCACGAGCACCCAATTACCGCCTTCAGGCCGAAATGATCAGAGACAATGCGCTGGCCACCAGCGGATTATTAAATAGAAAGATTGGCGGAGTAAGCGTTAAACCGTATCAACCCTCTGGACTATGGATCGAAAAGAACGAGTTTTCTGGTTTTTTGAAAGTGTTTGTACAGGACTCTGGAGAAAGCCTGTACCGGAGAAGTATGTATACTTTCATCCGTCGAACTTCTCCTCCTCCAATGATGTCAACTTTTGATGCACCAGATAGAGAAGTTTGCATAATGAAAAGAGAAAGTACAAATACGCCATTGCAGGCCCTGGTTTTACTCAATGATCCGCAATTCGTGGAAGCTGCCAGGGTCTTGGCTGAGCGGATTCAGAAAGAAGGAGGCCAAAAGCCTCTGGATCAAACGACTTATGCTTTTAGGCTGGTTACAGGAAGAATGCCATCTTCAACTGAGGTTGATTTGCTGATGGACCAATACCAAACGGAGATGGAAAGATTTAAAAATGATCCGGAAAGCGCTTTGGAACTGCTTCAAGTTGGAGAGCATCCATTCGACAAAAACCTGGACGAAACAAGTACTGCTGCGTTAGCTATGGTGGCAAGTACACTTATTAACCATGATGAAGCTTATATGAAAAGGTGAAAAATCTAAAATTATATTCGTGAGTGACTGTAATAATTACAACCTAGTGCCTGGCCGAAGGGATTTTTTGTCGAAGACCGCCTATGGACTGGGAGCGGTAAGCCTGGCCTCTTTTCTTAACCCGGCAAGCGTATTTTCCGGTACCGCCAACGAAACAGGTCATGGAATGCTGGGTTCAACGCATTTCCCAGCTAAGGCCAAAAGAGTGATTTATCTCTTCCAAAGTGGTGCGCCATCACAGCTTGATCTATTTGACAATAAACCTCTTCTGAATGAAATGAACGGTGAGGAGCTGCCGGAATCTATTCGGCAGGGCCAGCGGCTAACGGGTATGACTGCGGGTCAGCGATCTTTTCCCTTGGCAGGATCTCAGTTTTCTTTTAAGCAATGGGGAGAAACAGGTTCATGGATGAGCGAATTGTTACCACACCATTCAAAGATTGCTGATGAGTTATGTTTCATTAAATCCATGTACACCGAGGCGATTAATCATGATCCGGCGGCTACTTTCATACAAACGGGATCCCAGTTCCCAGGACGACCAGCAATTGGTTCCTGGATAGATTATGGCTTGGGTAGCGATAATGAAAATTTACCCTCATTCATTGTACTTGTAACGAAAGGCAAAGGTGGACAACCATTGTATTCCCGTTTGTGGGGAAGTGGCTTTTTACCATCTCAACATCAGGGAGTCCAATTCAGGGCGGGGAAAGATGCGGTCCTCTATCTTACAAATCCTCCCGGAGTTGATGCGAATGCAAGGGGTAGGCAGATGGATTATTTGAAAAAATTACAGGAAGAACAGTTTGAGAAATTTCATGATCCTGAAATCGAAGCCCGCATCGCCCAATACGAAATGGCCTTCCGGATGCAGACCTCCGTACCTGAAATTACTGATACCTCAGATGAGCCCGATTACATATATGATTTATATGGTCCTGATTCCAGGATCCCCGGTACTTATGCGGCAAATTGTTTACTGGCCCGAAGACTAGCAGAAAATGGCGTAAAATTTATTCAGTTGTATCATCGGGGATGGGATCATCACAGCAATCTACCCAATGATATTAAGATCCAATGCAAGGAAACCGATCAGGCTTCCGTAGCATTGCTGATTGACCTGAAACAGCGAGGACTGCTAGAAGATACTCTCCTGATATGGGGAGGAGAATTTGGCCGGACTAATTATTCTCAGGGCAAACTGACTACGGATAACTATGGCCGGGATCACCATCCAAGATGTTTTTCGATTTGGATGGCGGGCGCAGGAGTAAACAAGGGCTATACACACGGCTCAACCGACGATTTTGGATATAACATTATTCAGGATCCGGTACATATTCACGATTTTCAAGCTACACTGATGCACCTATTAGGTATTGATCATGAGCGTTTTACTTACAAATTTCAGGGCAGACGATATCGTCTGACAGATGTTCATGGGAAGGTAGTGAAGGATATTTTAGCTTAAAGAAATTTCTTGAGCTAAGGATAAATCATTGTCTCTAGAAATCTTTTTTTTCTGCAATCTTTAAATAAGCTGCGAGCGGCAAGATCACCCATGCAATTAAAGCTGTAAAAGCTACACCTATACCTAATCCTGTACCTAAAAATTTGTTAAAAACTGCTCCGGTATAGCCCAAAAGTGCTGCAACATCGAGCTTGAGCATGATTAGAATCCTAGACAAATCGATTGGATTAAACATTGTAGAAATGAGTGAGAAGCTCTCAAGGTGATAATCTTCAAAAACGATAAGTGAAAGTATAAAGAGGCCGTCGTAAATCACCGCAAGAAAAAGCCAAATAATTATAGCCAGGCCAAAGCCTTTCATTCGATTGTTGTTGCTCAATGCAATGAGATACGCGAGCCCAACAAATATAAATGTCAGCAAAACACCAACAGCCAGCAGGTTAATGAAATTCCCCAATTGGTCGGATAACCAGATATATCTAAATAGAAAGGGGAGACCTACTCCGAGTGAGTAACTGAAAGCCAGCGAAGTTGCTAATCCAAGGTATTGGCCTAGGAAAATTGATCTTCTCCTGATTGGCTGAGCGAGCAGGAGTTCAATAAATTCCTTTGAATTGTAAAAGTAGATGGCCCCGAAGATGGTACCGATAAGAGGAATGAGTATGGTGATGATGTTTAAAGCCCAAAAACTCTAAAATTTAGTCCTCTAAGCCGCCCGTTCCTCGTATAAATGATGCTGAAATTCTATGAACAGTTTACTGATATTGGCATACTCATTATTATCAAAATCATTTCTTCTGGCATGCTTCGTCGTTACATGAAAGGGCTCTATCTGATCCAGTGATTTAGATTCCAAACTATTTTTTAAGTCGGCAGCTGATACAAGCTCATTTCCTTGCATATTCCTAAAAAAAACTCTTACAAAAGGATCGAATAGAAACCATCCCTTCTCTGTTTTTATCTCAAGAATCGAATGACCGTTTACCACTACATTATCAATAAATGGATAGTACCGGGATGCATCAACCATCCGAATGTCTAAGCCTGACTTGGAAATTTCAGCAATGCTAATAAATAGATCACGTGTACCTGCACACTGAACACTCCCTCGATCACTTTGGATGGACTGTAGGATCTGATATGTTCCCATGCTAGATTCAATCTTATCGGAGGGGCCAGTGAAATCATATAGATTCCAAAGAAATTGAGTAATCAATTCGGCTTTAGAAAGGACTGTATTCGTTTCATTTGGACTTGCTTGTAAAACATGAAGCGCATCAAATCTATATTCACTAAGCATTTCAAGAACGTTTTTTTTATCAGACTCTGTGTCTAAGGATAAGAATGGTGAATATGAGACTGAAAAGTTAACCTCAACCGGTTTCTGAAGAAATGTGTTGCGTTCTATAACAATGTATCCATTCTCGTGTGTAAACCCATACTGCTTTTTTAGAAATCCCGGTGTTTCTCTAGCTAATTGTAAGGTATGGAAATTGGAACTATCCGATTGCGTAATTTTCTTTATATTAATTTCATTGATAATCCTCTTGTTTGGGGAACCAATCAAAGGAAAGGAAAGAGTTTTTTCTTCAAAAGAGTAACTCATCGTAGGAACGCCTTCGACAGCGATGTCAGCGATCAAGTCTATTTCATTTCCCAAATAAGTTAGTGTTGCGCTCTCTCTATCATCACTTACCTGTAGAATCCAATTCTGGAAAGAGGTTTTGCCAGTATCATCTTTTTGGGACGCTATTATTGCGCTGATGGCAATATCTTTTGTTAGATGAGTCTTTACTCATTGGAGATAATAATGGCTGTATCAAGCTATTTTCCTCTATTGAATCTTGTATATAACGAGCATTTTTCACCCGCCTATAGAGGGATGGGTCATATGGTGTCTGCTACATTTACTATTTCGGTACACTCCCTGATTTCTCAAGGTTTTGGACTTCGGCAGATGTGGTTAC
>JAQCLE010000146.1 GCA_027592755.1 Bacteroidota bacterium
AAACGTGGCAAACATTAAGCATTACGGGATATTGCAACTTTATTCATAAAGGTTCGGATGAGTGTGTATTAATATAAAGGCTGCTTTAAAATTAAGCATGTCCTGAGTTCGTAAACTCAGGACAGCTTCTATCTTTTTTTACAAACTAAGGTAGTTTAGCGGCTACCTGTCCAGTCGCTCGACATCCACGTAAAGAGGTCCTGTTGTCAATCGCTCAATTTTTATAAACGCTTGAAAATTGCCTATGCCACCAGGAATCCTAACATTCTCAAACGTAGCTTTCTTTTGGTCCTTTTGAACGGGAACCATTAGATGGATATCCTGGTACTTTAAATGAGCCTCCCCATCAGATTCAATTTTTGGAAGGTCTAAAGTGATTTTATAAAGACCGGACTCGGTATGTACTTGCCAGTAACCCAGATCATTTCTTGAAATGACCCGAGGGCCACACCAATCAAACCTGGAAAGATTAACCACAGGTTGAGCTGAATCGCCGAGGTATATTCTCTGAATTCCTTTTGAATCCCGCTCCTGAGTTACATCGTCAAACCAGTTTTCATAACGGGCAAGCAAGTCTTCAACAATGTCGGGAGACTTTGATGCCAGATCAATGCGCTCACTCGGATCATTCTCGACATCATATAACTCCAGGCTTGAAAGTATTTTTACTAATTCTTCGTCCGTTGGCTGGTACAAAATATGGTGAGGATCATCCTGAGGGCCCACCAATTTATACTGCTGGGTACGAACGGCAAAGTGCATGTATTCAAATGGCGTTGGCCCTCCATGCAGTTGCATAATGAATTCCCGGTCATTCAGCCCACTTGACTTCCCTTCCCACAGTGGAAGTAGAGATTTCCCATCCATCCTGATATTTTCCGGAGGTTCTATTTCGCAAGCATCCAATAAGGTTGGAAGAATGTCGATTATTGCTCCCATTGTATCAATCTGTCTGCCGCCTGATATTTTCATAGGCCAACGAACAAAAAAAGGAACGCGGGTACCACATTCATAAACAC
This sequence comes from Bacteroidota bacterium, assembly GCA_027592755.1. Classification (GTDB taxonomy): domain Bacteria; phylum Bacteroidota; class Bacteroidia; order Cytophagales; family Cyclobacteriaceae; genus JAJCYL01. The sequence continues at coordinate 1,020 of JAQCLE010000146.1, forward strand.
TCGTTTTTGTGCCCCGCAAATTGGCCACCCAGCGTCCGGGGTATACATCGTTTTTGGTTCTTCTATGGCGGGGCCCATTGTCAGAAAGGAATATTACTATCGTATTTTCTTCCACTCCTGATGTTTTAAGTGTGGCAAGTATCCGACCAACATTTGCATCAATATTAGCAATCATTCCATAGGTGAGTGCATTATCTTCATGCAAGCCCATCTCCCTGTAAGGATCGGCCATTTCATCCGGGGCAATAAGTGGGAAATGTGGGAGATTTGTAGCCAGGTAAGCAAAGAAGGGCTTATTACTTTTCTGCTTAATGAAATCTATGGCGGCATCTGTAAATATATCATCACAATATCCGGTGTACTTTTTTGAAACGTTATTATGCTCAAGTATTGGGTTGAAATAAGAGTTACCCGCAGGTCCAGCCGCCTGACCTATTCCTCCTCCTTTGTGTACCAGTGCTTCCTGAAATCCCTGATCGGTTGCCCGCATAGGATAATTGTCACCCAGGTGCCACTTACCGAATATTCCTGTACGATATCCATTGTTACCTAAGATTTCTGCAATAGTTACCTCTGAAGTATTCATTAAATGCTCGACCTGCGTAACCCCCACTACACCGGTACGATAAGGATACCTGCCAGTCATCAGCCCTGCACGGGTAGGCGAGCAACTGGGATATGAAAAAAAATGGGTCATTTCAATACCCTGCGCTGCAAGGGATTCGATATTAGGAGTCTTTAAATACGGATTACTATGAAAGCCTACATCCCCGTATCCCTGATCGTCGGTCATCATGATCAGGACATTTGGTTTGCTTTGGGCTAATAGTAATTTCTGGTTAAATGGATTTATTATTAAAGAAAAAATTGCGATTAGCATGTGTATGGCCTGCCATAATGTTTTGCATTTTGGATGACCTGGGATTAGATGTCTATGGAAGAAAGTTGGTTTTGGCATTGGTTAAAGATAATGAGTAGGAGTCTTATATCGTTGTTTAGAATTTGACGAATAATAAATAGATATGCTCATGAAAAGCAAAAATGGATAAACCAGTTCAGCATCAGGAACATTGTTATGCCACTTTTTCATCCGAAGCTTCGGATCATCAAAAAGTGGCCAAAAGACTTGTCAAAAATACGCCTGCCCGACTATGTCATTCAGGCGGGTTATCAGCCCTCAAACCTCGTCACGTCCACCTGCCTTGCCGGCAGGCAGGCATTTTTGACTGGCCGCGGCTCATACCCTTTCGTATTAGTATGAAGACAAATCGAGATTTTATCAATCGTCTGAAAAATCTTCTTCTATATCTTGTGAGCTGGCCGGGCAAAACGGCGGAGTAAAAGCCCGCTTTGCGGGTGGGAGCCTGCCCGTCCGATTTCTAAGGATTAAGCAAGAGCATGCGTATAAATTTTTTCATATTTTCTATTTTCTCTAACACAGGCAAATATCCTGTGAATGATTTTATTCCGAATTGCATTGATTATCGCCATTTTATTCTTGCCTTCGTCTACTTTTCTTACGTAATAGTCCCTTAACTCTCCTTTACTGGTGATGGCTGACATTGCAGCCAGGTGTAGTAATACCTTCATCGACTTGTCTGCCCTATGCGACACTTTGGCCCTGCTACGAATCGTTTTTCCTGAATCGTATTTGAAAGGAGCCACCCCGCAATGACAGGCCATCTTTTTGGGATCAGTAATTTGCTTAAACTCATTGGTGACTACAAGGGTGTTGATCGCTACAATCTGTCCTACTCCACTTACCGATGTGATCAGTTGATAAAGTTGTTTGAGGTAATCGTCCCCATCAATGAGCTGCTGGATTTTCCGTTCAACTTCTTTGAGTTGTTTTTCTATTTTGACTATAACAGGTCGAAGTAGTTTGTCATGTTCCTTCGCCCATTGTTTATTACCATGCTGCTTTTCTTCCTTTAGAGGATCAAGTAGCCTCTTTTTGGAAGTTAGTAGTCTTTTTCGGAGTCTGATCATAGACTTCAATTGATTGATAACCTCCCTTGGAGCTTCCCACAGCCTTACTTTATCCCTTTTAGCATAAGCATACTCAGCAATTCTCAAAGCATCTAATGCGTCATTTTTACCTCGTTCCAGAGCATGGAATACTTTGATCTTGACGGCATTTTCCAGCCAGACCGGAATATCTTTATCTCCAACAAATTCCAATAAAGGGTTACAGTAGATACCAGTATGTTCAAGACATAATAGCCAGTGGCTATGATCAGTTCCCACTTCTTTTAGTAATCTTTTGTAAAACAGGTTAATCCCTTTTGTATCGTTACTTACCTGTAAGTGAAACAACTTTTCACCTTCAATAATGACAACAAAATCCAGGGTTTCTTTAGAGACATCTACTCCAATAAATACTTTATACTTCATAACTTTATTATTGATTAAAGAATAGGTCAACATACTTAAACACGATCAAACCCTTACTAATGGATCATATCCTTCATTGGATATCCCTAATTTCTAAATGATGCTTGTTTAAGTAACTGACAGAGGATTGAATCGAGCGATGGGTCTTTCCCAGGCAGGCGGATAATTCGCCTCTGTCAGTGTTGACTTTTTTAAAGTTATACACATTATTCACAAGTTATCAGTCTCCCCCCAGACCCCCCTCATAACGAACCGTTAATTGTAATAATATTAGAATTATTATATATGGTAAATCTAAAGGGCAGGCGGGTATCCAGTTGAACACTGCCACGCCGGCAGGCGGGTACGGGCGCATTACCATTTCTTGCTATAAACTTCTCCTTGTTCGAAGTTCAAGGATAAGCAATAGAAACAAAAGAAGCCATGTAGATTTACGTGGCTTTAATATTATTTAGAGCTGTCTCTTTAGAAGGTAAAAACGACTCCGCCATTAATAGCGAGCTGCCCAATATTTGATTGATATTTTAACTGGGCATTAACTCCCATATTGTCACTCAATGGAAATACAGCACCAGCTCCTAAATTTATACCAGTGTTGTTTGAAGTAACATTCCCAAATCCAGGAATATGCACTTTTGATTACAAAAACGCTATACCAACCAAACCATATATCGCTGGAACAAAATAATATCTCCCGTCAATATTTAAGGAACCAAATTGAATACTCAAGTCCGAACCGGAGCCTTCCACTTTTGATTCGAAGTAATAATCATAAGACACATTTGCTCCAATTGAATTTGCAAACAGATATTCAATTCCTGGTGTAATACCAATTTGTCCTTTCTCTCCACCTTCATCAATGCCAGCTTTAGTACCAAACACCAGACCAAGACTGGGTCGAAAATCTCCCTTGGATTGACCAAAGGAACTATTAATAGTAAATAATGTACCAAGCGCAAATACGATGAATTTAGTTTTCATAATTATAAGATTAGTTAATGAATGATATAAATGAATAAGATAATGACTCCCTAACCAACAACCTCCTTTACCTTCTCCGCAGCATCTTTAAGAACGATAGCAGAGGTTACTTTCAACCCTGATTCTTCGATAATTCTAGCCCCTTCTTCTGCATTTGTTCCCTGTAAACGAACTATAATCGGAACATCAATTTCACCAATGTTTTTGTAAGCTTCCACTACTCCCGTAGCAACGCGATCACATCTAACGATCCCCCCAAAAATATTAATCAGGATAGCTTTTACGTTAGGATCTTTCAGAATAATCCGGAATCCTGCCTCCACTGTTTCGGCATTTGCCCCACCTCCAACGTCCAGGAAGTTTGCGGGTTCTCCTCCACAAAGTTTAATCATATCCATTGTGGCCATTGCCAAACCGGCACCATTCACCATACAGCCAACATTGCCATCCAGCTTAACATAGTTCAAATCCGATTGACTGGCCTCCACCTCGGCCGGGTCCTCTTCTGATAAATCCCTGAGCTCTGCTATATCCTTATGCCTGTAAAGAGCATTGTCATCAATGTTGACTTTGGAATCTACCGCAAGGATTTTATCGTCAGATGTCTTTAATACCGGATTGATTTCAAACATTGAAGAATCGGTTTCGACGTAGGCTTTGTATAGTGCAAATATGAACTTAATCATTTGCTTGAAGGCCTCTCCTTCCAGGCCAAGTGCAAAGGCTACCTTACGTGCCTGAAACCCCTGAAGGCCAACCTTAGGATCGATCCATTCCTTAAATATTTTGTCAGGAGTTTCCGCTGCCACTGTTTCTATGTCCATGCCGCCTTCTGTGGATGCCATGATAACATTCCACCCAGTCGCTCTATCTAAGAGAATACTCATATAATATTCTTTTGGCTCCGATTCACCCGGATAATAGACATCCTGCGCAATCAAAATCTTGTTGACAGTCTTTCCTACTGAGCCTGTTTGATGGGTGACTAAAGTGCCGCCAAGGATGTTTTTAGCTGCTTCAATTACTGCATCAAAACTTTTGACTAGCACAACCCCATTTGAGCCGGTCTCCTTTATCTTACCCTTTCCTCGTCCGCCTGCATGAATTTGTGCTTTGATGACAAACCATTTCGTTCCTGTATCAGCATTTAGTTTTTTCGCTGCTCTAAGTGCATTTTCGGGACTGTCAACAACAATTCCCTCCTGAATGTTTACCCCAAATTTTTTCAAGATTTCCTTCGCCTGATATTCATGAATATTCATAAGATGCAGTTAAGATTCCAATATAAAAATATGGTCGCTAAGTTAGGCGATCAACAACTGTTATGCAATTGGCAAAACCAACTCTATCTTTACCCACTTATGCTTACAGCCACTAATATCCATAAATCATACAGCAATCTTAAAGTACTCAAAGGCATAGAAGTTGATATCAAGCAAGGCGAAATTGTGTCGATAGTAGGAGCTTCAGGTGCCGGCAAAAGTACCCTGCTACACATTCTTGGAACGCTTGATCGACCAGATAGTGGGGAAGTACAACTGAAAGGTGAAAATCTTTTCACAATGAGCAAGGACAAACTGGCTAAATTCAGAAATGAGCAAATCGGTTTTGTGTTTCAATTCCATAACCTACTTCCCGAATTTACAGCCCTGGAAAATGTCTGCATTCCCGGCTATATCAAAGGCGTCGAACAAAAAGAGTTAAAAAATAAGGCGCTTAATCTTCTTGCACTTTTAAACGTTGATCAAAGGTCGGAGAACAAGCCTTCTCAGCTTTCAGGGGGTGAACAACAACGCGTTGCTGTGGCCAGAGCACTAATCAATGATCCTGCCGTGATTTTTGCTGATGAACCAAGTGGTAACCTTGATTCCAAAAATGCTGATGAACTCCACTCGCTTTTTTTCAAATTACGTGAATCTCTTAATCAGACATTCGTCCTCGTAACTCACAATCCACAGCTCGCAAAAATGGCAGATAGAAAGTTGGTGATAAAAGATGGGATCATCCAAGCCTAATATCCTATGAGATTTTCCCGGGGAGTGTACCACATGCTCATTTCTACTGTGCTGTTTCAGTTTATGAATGTTTGTGTAAAACTTCTTCCAAATATCCCCAGTATTGAAATAATTGTTTTTCGTTCCCTTGTTTCGCTCATCATTTGTCTGGTAAGCTTAAAATCTCAGAGGATCTCAATTTGGGGAAACAACAAAAAACTATTGCTCTTCAGAGGAAGCACAGGAGCTGTCGCCCTTATTTTGTATTTCCGACTTATCCAGGAAATTCCTTTGGCCAATGCGGTCATTTTACAATACCTCGCCCCCATTTTTGTAACCTTAATCGGTATTGTAATGGTGAATGAAGCTGTAAAGCCAATCCAGTGGTTATTTTTCTTGATTTCATTTTCAGGTATTGTTATAGTTCAAGGTTTTGATATTAGAATCGAATTCAGTCATATTTTGATTGGAGCTACAGCTTCTTTTTTCTCCGGCCTTGCTTATAACAGCATTCGTAAAATGAAAACTACCGAACATCCTCTGGTTATCATATTTTACTTTCCACTCGTAACGCTGCCTTTTGCTGGTACATACAGTGCATTCAACTGGGTGACTCCAAATGGATGGGAATGGCTGTACCTCCTGCTTGTTGGCCTCTTTACACAATTTGCCCAGTACTTTATGACCAAATCACTGCAATCTGAGGAATTATCCAAAGTGTCGATTATCAATTATTTGGGAATAATTTTTGCACTGATTTTTGGGTTTGCATTCGGAGAAACATTTAATTTGATGACTTATTTGGGTATGGCAACGGTTATCCTGGGAGTATTATTAAACATTTTTTACAAAAAAAAAGGGCCTTAATCAGCTAAGAATCTGTTTGTAACAATGTGAGAATGGCATTTTTTTTGAATTTCTGTTAAAATCCTTTCCAAACGCTTGTCCACCATAATTTTAAATGCTAACATAGGCCCCTAATTCAATCATCTTCAATATGCTTAACCCGCATTATTCATAGGCTAACATTTATTCAATCAACAGGCCGATACATATTGTGATTAGTCGG
>JAQCLE010000147.1 GCA_027592755.1 Bacteroidota bacterium
CAGACATTCAATCACGGGAGGATGCTCCTAACTCGATGATGCCGGCAGGCTTAATAAATACGATGAATGATCAGGAAGTGCTTGATCTTGTGGCTTATCTGAAGACGCAGAAGGAAGTAGCATTAAAGTAGAAAGAGCATGTCATTCAAATCATTCAATTTTTATCCGCCCGGACAGGTTATCCGGTAACGCATCTTGCATGTCATTTTGATGTACTTCAATGAGCTGTTGTATAGTAGCCACCATATCTGGACGCTCCTCAAAACGATCGTGCAATTCAGAAATATCTTCCTCGACATTATACAACTCCGGATGTTCCATATCTATTTCATTGCCATAATGAACAGGTTGTCGTTGTTTAATATGAAGCTTCCATGGGCCCAATCTTGCGGCATGAAGTTCTCCAAATGCCCAATAAAAGAATTCAGAACGCGGACTAGTCGCTGAGGGATTTCTAAGTATTGGTGAGAGATCAAAACCATCCATTTTTCGATCTGACGGTGCCTGAGCGCCGGCAATTGATGCAAATGTTTTGATAACATCAAGTGTCGACCCCATTTCATTGATCAGGCCTTTTTTCACATATCCCGGACCCCAGAAAATGGTAGGTACACGCTGGCCACCTTCAAAGGTGGTGCCTTTTCCTGCTCTTAACGGACCTGCGGAACCACCATGAGTTCGGAAAGCCAGCCAAGGACCATTATCAGAGCTGAACATCACTACGGTATTATCCGTGAGATTAAGATCCTCCAAAGCTTTTAATACCTGTCCAACGCTCCAGTCAATTTCTTCAATTACATCCCCATAAAGTGCCCTTTTGCTGGTACCAACAAATTTTTCGTTAGCGAATAAAGGAATATGAGGCATGGAATGAGCCAGGTATAGGAAGAATGGCCGATCTTCATTCGCTGTGATAAACTCAACAGCCTTTTCAGTGTAGCGTCGTGTGATGGTATTTTGATCGGTTGGTCGTTCGATTATTGTTTCATTTTCAATCAGCGGAACATTGTAGTCCTTGAGGTCAGGAAAGAAATTTGGATCTTCGGCAAGCCTGGAATAGTTGGGCGATCCTTCCACCATGTCCATGTCATTGGAGTAAGGAATTCCATAGTAATAATCGAATCCCTGGGCCCTCGGTAAGAATTGGGGAAGATGCCCAAGGTGCCATTTACCTACGGCTGCGGTAGCATAATCCTTTTGTTTTAGTACTTCAGCCAGGGTCACTTCAGAAGCAGGCAAACCACCATTTGAGTCAGGGAAAAGAACAGCTCTTTCCGCAGAGGTCATACCATTTCTTATAGGATAGCGTCCCGTCATTAGAGCTGCCCGGCTTGGGGTGCATACGGGATCTGCTACATAAAACTGGGTCCATTTTTGACCTTCAAAGGCCATTCGATCCAGGTTGGGTGTTTTAATGATTGGATTTCCGAAACTGCTGAGATCCCCATACCCCAGATCGTCAGTAAAAATAATGATGAAGTTTGGCAATCGTTCTTCGCCTTTCGGTTCTTCAGGAGAGCAGCCACCAAGGATTATGGAAGAGATAACTATGAGGGTTATTGCACTTCGGATTAAAGCAAAATAGTTGTTGCCGATGCTGAAAAATGTATTGGAAAGGATTTTAAAGAGCATATTAAAATTTTCGGTTGGTAATTAGGTTAAAAATAAAGGTATCAATAATAGCCCACTTTAGGTCTGTTCTTTGATTTCCGGCGGATTCTTGAAGTACTAATATGGATTGGTCGGCATAATCTCCCATGCTTTAACAGATTTCACTTTTACATCACCCCCTCTGGCAAATAATTTTACGTTTGTACCCCCAAGAGCGGGATAAAATCTCCTCCCAAGAGCTTGCCGGTCATTGGCATAAACCTCAACAATGCCACCATCAATGAATACCCTTAAAACCAAAGCTTCTCCATCTCCCAATTCAAATGGCCCGCTATCAATGGTTTTTCCGAAATCATTAATAGTAGATTGCATTGCATCAACCGTAAGCTCTTTTTTCTCAGCATCATAAAATAAGGCAGTTTTTTCTCTTCCATCTTGCGAAACACCAACCAATACACCAGCTTGTGTGGCCTGACCGGGATCTAATGTGATCTCGAGCTCAAGGTATTGGTCACCAAAACTTTCAAGCGTTAGCTCTGAATCACTTTCAACAATAAAATCGGTTTTTATTCGTTCATTTTGGCGGAGATTAGCCAACTCTTTTACTGGTCGCATCCGTAATGTCCCATCATTGCCGAGCCAAAGTGATCTTGGCAGCCCGTATACACCGGACCAACCGTAATGATTACGCAGGCTGTCAGGAGTGCCATCATGGATCCACGCCCACATGATCTGTCGACCATCACTGGCCATTAATGCTTCCGGTGCAAAATAATTATTATCATCCCAGGTCATACGTCCATGATTATCAGGATAGAATTTATCATCACGATAGGCACCTACATAATATTGACAGCCCATATTGTGACTGATAAAGAGCAAAAGATGTTTGTCACTTGGTGCGCCACCATCAGGGCTGGAAGGAAGGGGCAAGAAACTCGGGCACATGTTGTCCTCAGTCTTGTCAGTCCATTTACGCTCAGATTCATAAAATCTATGCAAGTACTCCCATTTTTTCATATCGTCAGAAACAAACAGGTCAAGCCAATCCCCTTGAAACTTCACCGAATCCGCTTTAGGTTCAGAAGGGGGTCCATTCCAGCCTGTTCCAAATTTCCTTAGCACTAGCAGGTTCCCGGTCAGCATGTAGTACTTTCCGTCTTTTTTCCAGATTTGAGAAGGATCAGCAGATCCGTAAATGACTTCTTCACCATCCTCATTTTCAGTTTGAGTTATTCCCCAATGTGTGGAAGCAATGACAGGGTTCTCCTTCACTTTTTCCCATTTATTAAAGTGTTTATCAGTACTCGTTGCTATACCAATTCCAAATGGCCGGCCGCTGTAAGTGCCTGCGTTGTGTTGATCCTCTACCTCACGTCCCATGAATTCCCAATAGGTAATAACCGCTGTTCCGTCATCATCCACAAATCCTCCACCACTAAAAATGCCATTGTCACCATCTCCAGGACCAACTGCATCAGGGTGATGACGCCAATGCAGAAGGTCTTTACTGGAAATGTGGCCATAAGCAAATCCGCTGCCCTCACGGTGATAGAGGTACATCAAATGATAACGCCCATCATAGTAAAAGGCACCATTGGGGTCGCCTGGTATTCCCCGATCCTCGGGTACAGCAAAGTGGTAAGCCGGACGATGAGGATCAGATAGGAGTCGCTCCCTAAATAATCTGGTTGACTTTATGACAGATTTAGGGACCAGTTCGCCCGATTCCCAATTGATTGTTTCTTCTGTTGCTCCGGGATTTTGAGGTTGGCATGCACTAAGGATAATAATAGCAATGAATAAAGGTATCTTCTTCATGATATGCATTGGTTTTGAGGATTTAATCCGGATTACGAACACCCGTATTTTGAATCTTTCATTGGTAAGTTATAGATGAGATCATTACTTTCATAATTCCAAACAAAGCGATAGAAACATGTCGAACGAAATAAGTTTTAAAAAGGAGCTCATTTGCAATTTTGGTTTTCCTGTCTGGGACAACCCCACTGAAGCCATGATTGAAGCTGCTTTTGAACATCATCAAATGAGGTTTCGATATGTTACAACAGAAGTAACTGCTGACAATTTAAAGGCAGCTTTCGAGGGAGTTAAAGCTATGGGGTATAAGGGCTTTAATTGCACAATTCCTCATAAGGTTGCAATCATAAAGTACCTCGATGGATTGGGGGAATCAGCTGATCTTATGGAAGCTGTTAATTGCGTAGTTGAACGTGAAGGTCGATACATTGGAGAGAACACCGACGGAAAGGGATTCCTGGAATCTCTTCAATCGGTTAGTAAACCAAAAGGTAAGAAAGTGGTCATTCTTGGGGCAGGAGGAGCCGCTCGTGCGGTTTCTGTGGAATTGGCTCTTTCAGAAGTCAAAGACATCGTAATAGTAAATCGAAGCAAAGAAAGAGGGGAGGGCTTAATTGACCTTTTAAAAAGAAAAACTTCGGTCCCGGTCCAATTGATTCTTTGGAAAGGTGACTACCAAATTCCTCCGGACACGGATATCGTCATCAATTGCACTAGTATTGGTTTATCACCAAATGTAGTACGTGTTCCAGTGGTCACCGAAACCTTGAAGAAAGGCATGGTGGTTTGTGACCTCATTGTCAACCCGCCTTACACGCCATTCCTGGCAGAAGCTGAAGCTCATGGATGTACTATCCTTGACGGATTAGGGATGCTGGTCAATCAGGGGAAAATCGCCATAAAATATTGGTCAGGTGTGGAGGTAGATTCCTTGTCATGCGAAAAAAACTAGAAGAAATTTATGCATAACGCAATGTCATTTAAGATAAATTGTATGTCGACAAGCAATCAAATTACGCGCTGGTACATTATTTATATGATACTCTTTATAGTTTCATGTAATCAACGAAAAGCACCGCAATCCGCTCAATCTGAATCAGGCCATAAGCATACCTTAATTAGTACTGAAAATAATGTTTCGCTTTCTGATTGGTCTCTGAGTAGTGAAGATTTGGGTCTAAAAGGCCAAAGTTGGTCTGTAAATATGGTGGAGTTGAAAGGAGGCAAGCAGGATGGGGTCCATCTTATTGAAGTGGATAATGGTCGAATGAAATTATCAGTAATTCCCACCAGGGGAATGAGTATTTATTCAGTTGAGTATAAAGACATAGTGCTCGGGTGGGACTCACAAGTGAAAGAAATAGTAAATCCGAAGCTGGTTAATCTGGAATCTAATAATGGCTTGGGATGGTTAGACGGTTTTAATGAATGGATGGTCAGATGTGGGATAGAGTTTGCGGGGCATCCAGGTCTTGATCAGGGACGCTTTCTCACCTTACATGGGAGGATTGGTAACATACCTGCTTCCGAAGTGGAGGTTATCATAGACGAAACACCACCCTACAGGATTCGTGTGAGAGGCAGGGTGAATGAGGTTTCAGATGATGGGCCGAATTTAGAATTGTTGACTGAAGTTTCGACGGAACCGGGCTCTAATAGCCTTAGAATTGATGATGTACTTACCAACAGGTCAAATAAGGATCAGGAATTCATGGTTATTTACCATGGGAACTTTGGCCCACCACTCCTCGAACAAGGAAGTCAATTATTTGGGACTATTGAGAAGGTAGTAGCCTTCGATGAATTTTCTTTAGAGAAAGTGAACAATTGGGATATTTATGATGCTCCAACATTAGGCATTGCTGAAAGGGTTAACTGTTTGTACCCCTTCGCCGACGATCAGGGCATGGCTCATTTTATTTTACAAAATCAGAGTGGGGATAAGGCGGTAAGCTTTACCTATCCAATTGACCAATTGCCCTTTATTACCCAATGGAAAAATATGGATAGCGATCGTTATGTTACTGGTCTCGAACCCGGAACAGGGTTCCCGCATAACAGAAGTATCGAACGCAAATACGGAAGAGTGCCAATCTTGGGACCCGGTGATTCCAGGAAATTTAATCTTGAGTACACAATTCACGCTGACCCGGTTGAAATAAAAAGCAAAATTGAAGAGATACAGCGTATTGGAAGGAGAGGGTTTGAAATAGCCACTACAGTCATAGACAAATAACTATTTCATTTGAATCAAACATTATGAATTTGAAAGACATTACTATTCCAATCATTTTAGTAACATTTGTAATGCATATTTCTGGCTGTAATTCAAAAGAGTTTGTCAATCAGAGCAAGGTAACAGGCGAGGTTAAAGCTCCAAAAAATCAGAATTTTACCGCCTTATTTGACGGTAAATCATTTGATGGATGGGATGGTAACATGGCCATGTTTCGTATTGAGGATCAAGCCGTTGTTGCCGGGAGCATGGAAGAAACAATTCCCAGGAACGAATTTTTGTGCACTGAGGTTGAATACGGAAATTTTGAGCTTAAGCTAAAGGCAAAAATGCAGGGTGAAGGCGACAATGCGGGCATCCAGTTTAGGAGCAAAAGAATACCTGATCATCATGAAGTTTCCGGCTATCAATGCGACATGGGCTCGGATCCCAGTGGAAAAATTTGGGGATTCCTTTATGATGAATCCCGCCGGAGACGAATGTTGGCTACAGCTGACTACGCCGAAATGCTGAAAGTTTATAAACCGGACGATTGGAATGATTTCATAATTAGAGCCGAGGGAGCCCGGATACAAATATGGCTCAATGGATTTCAAACAGTCGATTATACAGAAGACGATCCAAGTGTGTATAAAATTGGAGTAATTTGTTTGCAGATACATAGGGGTAAGCCCGCTGAGGCTTGGTATAGGGATGTAGAAATTAAGCAGCTTTGACGGGCGAATAAATAAGACAACTGTTCAAATACCGATGAGATGAAGAAAATAAATAAGTATACCAGGCGCAAATTCGTTAAGCAAAGTGTCTTCGCAGGTGCATTTTTACCAGTAGCTTCAAACTTCTCAAATGCACCCCTCATGAAACCATTTAAGCGTGACGATCAACTTGAAATAAGCGTTTTTTCAAAACACCTTCAGTTTCTTAATTATAGAGATATGGCGGCGGCAGCTGCTGACATGGGTTTTGATGGAGTAGAGCTGACCGTTCGGAAAGGTGGACATGTAGAGCCACGCACAGTGAAAGAAGATTTACCGAAAGGAGTTGCGGCGATTAAGGAAGTTGGTTTGCAGTCTGATATGATGGTTAGTGATATTACCGAGTTGAGCATTGAAAGCAGAGCTGTTCTGGAGACTGCAGCGAATCTCGGAATTAAATATTACAGACTTGGATATTATCGTTATCCCGACAAAGGTTCGATGCCTGACGCGTTAAAGCAATTTAACCTTCAGATGAAGGAACTGGCTGTCATAAACAAGGATCTCGGAATTCTAGGTTGTTATCAAAACCATTCGGGAACTGGCGTGGGAGCTTCCATGTGGGAAGTTTGGCAGTTATTGGAAGGCATTGCTGCGGAATCGATGGGTAGTCAATATGACGTCAGGCATGCCATGGTAGACGGGGGTAATTCCTGGAGAAATGGTTTTCGTTTGATCAAAGACCGAATTAAAACACTGGCCATAAAGGATTTTAGATGGGAGAAAATTAACGGGAAGTGGAGCGTAATAGATACTCCATTGGGAGAAGGCACGGTAGACTTCGTGTCCTATTTTAGGTTGTTAAAAGAAAACGATATCAAAGCGCCTTTCGTGATCCATTATGAATACGATCTCTTCGGAGCAGAACATGGAAGCAGGGAAATAGACAAGGCCAATCAGAAAAAAGTATATGCGGCGATGAGCAAAGATCTCAATC
>JAQCLE010000001.1 GCA_027592755.1 Bacteroidota bacterium
TACCCATGGCTTAAAACGGCTTATTTAAAGCCATATTTGTTCTATTGAGGGGGTTGCGCAACGGTTACCCTTGTTAACCTACACCCACGTCCAACCAACCATGTCAAGATCTATGGTGGAGGGTTTTCCACATGGGGCACTGGGGCACTTGAAGATCAGATCGAACGATTCTGGCGAGACCTCCTGGGCGGTTCAGCCAGTGTCCGGTTTCACCGGCCTGCTCCTGATGAGGGAGAAGCCATTACCTACTACCGGAGTGGAAGTATCAAAGCCGCGAGGATATTGGAAAATCAGATTAAGTTTTGGGAGATTGTCCCCCACATGGAGCTGCTTCACAACCGTGAACCATATGAAGCCTACCTTGCTGCCAATCCGGGGAGTAAATATGCCCTGTATTTCCCTTATGGGGGATCTGTTGGGCTCGATTTATCCTTAACTCTAGGGCTTTTCGAAATTACATGGATCAGTATTTCGGAAGGTATGACCACAAGGTCAACATCCGCTAAGGTTTATAAACGTACAGATACAACAATTGAAGGAGGAAGTATTGTGACTTTATCCGCTCCCTACAAAGGCGGTTGGATAGCTGCAATTGTGAAAAAATAAAAGATCCAACAATGCATAAACGCAATCTGAACTTTTTGAGAAACTTAAACCTGCACTAGCCACGCAACTTGGACATCACCTCATCATCAGAAGCAATATCTGAACGATCAAACATCTTTCATGAGAATAGACAATCCCACATCTTCCATATCTTTATCACTCAGAACTTTGGCATCTACACCTAACTTCTTAAACAATTTGGACAGGATCTGGAATTCCTTCTGAACTTTGGGACTTACGACAATAGAACTCATCTTGTAAAGATAAAATATGGGCCGATGGAAACTAACATCGTTTAAAGGACAGCTGCTTACTCACTTCATTGACAAATTCACTAATTGTAAAGACTACCGATCTTTCAATGATGATTAATCCTTTGTAGTTTGTAAAAAGGCACCAAGATTAAATCATCAGAGCACGTTACCTTAGTATACAATGGATAACTATCGTCAATTGAAATATTTTGTATTAATCAGAATAGTTATAGGATCACTTGCTTGTTCTGAGCACGATTCTCAAAAGCCCAACATTGTATTGATAATGGCAGACGATATCGGATTTTCGGATGTAGGATGCTATGGAAGTGAAATCGAGACGCCAAACATTGATCTACTGGCATATGAGGGGCTGCGGTTTACCACTTTTTATAATATGGCGAAATGTAACCCAACACGTTCATCGATGCTTACCGGACTTTACAACGGAGGAAACGGCGCTGTTCATATTGCTCATCTCACAAAAGAAGCGGGATACAATAACATCATGAGTGGAAAGGAGCATTTCGACAGTTGGGTGCCTGATTATTGCAAGGCAGAAAAGGTCTTTGATCATTCATTTTACTTCTGGGCAACAACAGAATATTTTCGTCCACCTTCGGGAGAATTTGAAAAGCCATTTTACCTCGAAGGACGTGAATTAAAAGCTGAAGAGATTGAGTATGAAAAATCGCCTATGTACAAAACCGATTTTATCACTGATTATGCTTTGAAATGGTTGGATGAGGCATTTGGAAAAGATGATCCTTTCTTCCTTTATCTGCCATTCCATTCAGCACATTATCCACTTCAGGCCCGGCCGGAAGATATTGCTAAATACAGGGGAAAATATTTAAAGGGTTGGGATGCTCTCAGGCAGCAAAGATTTGAAAAGATGTCAGGATTAGGTGTTCTTCCTGAAAATGCTCAGTTAAGTCCACCGGAAGGAAACTTAAATAAATTCAGGGGACCCTTGGTGCCGGGTTATACAGATTATTATCCCTGGGATGGTTTATCGGATGATCAAAAGGATTCCCTGGATCTTGAGATGGCAGTGTATGCAGCAATGGTGGATCGAATGGATCAAAACATTGGCCGGGTTTTAAGCAAACTTGAGGAAAACGGGAAATTGGAAAATACCCTGATAATGTTTTTGGTAGACAATGGCGCATGCCCGTTTTATACCAACAAAATAAAAGATGTTCCGCCTGGTCCGGACAACTCCTACTGGAGTTTACGAGCTTCATGGGCTAATTTGGGAAATACCCCCTATCGACAATACAAGCAAAGTGGTCATGAGGGTGGAAGTCATACACCTTTTATTGCTTACTGGCCTGGTGTAATTGAACCCGGGACAATAACCGATCAACCGGGTCATGTGGTGGATTTGTCACCAACATTCCTGGATGTATTGAAACTGCAATATCCAGATTCGATCAATGGACATCCTACATTATCTCTTGATGGCAGTTCCTTACTCCCTATCTTTAAGGGAGAGGATCGTGAGGAACCGGATTATTTTATTTCAGGGCTTGATAAATTCAGAATGTTCCGCTCGGGCGATTATAAAATCGTACGGCTCAATGGGGGTGATTGGGAATTGTATAATATCAAAGAAGACCCATCGGAGTTGCACAACCTTGCCTCGATTTTACCTGAGAAACTCAATGAACTATCAAATTATTATAAGCGCCTGGAGCCTGGATTAAAGCTAAAAGGCCCAATCGTCAGGTAATCAATATTCAAATAGGCACATTCACATGCCTCTCCGCATGATATGACGAACGCACCAGGGGGCCAGACTCTACATACTTAAGTCCTCGTTTCAAACCTTCTTCTTTATAGGCGGCAAATTGATCCGGATGTATAAATTCTGCCACCTCAAGGTGCATTTTTGTGGGTTGCAGGTATTGCCCAAGGGTAAGAATATGCAAACCATGGGCTACAAGGTCATCCATGGCTTTATGCACCTCATCCTGAGTCTCTCCAATTCCAAGCATTATTCCTGATTTGGTTCGTTTCCCGGCATCATTCGTGCGTTGAGTTTGTTCAAGGCTTCGTTCATATTTGGCCTGAGGCCTTACACGCCGGTAAAGGCGCTCTACCGTTTCCATGTTATGAGACACCACTTCCTGTCCAGCATCAATTATCCGATACAGGGCATCCCACTTGTTTTTAACATCCGGAATTAAAGTTTCAATAGTTGTTTCGGGAGAAATCTTTTTCACTTCAGTAACTGTCTGGTACCAAATTTCGGATCCACGGTCTTTAAGTTCGTCTCTATTGACTGAGGTAATTACCGCATGTTTCACGCCCATCAGTTGGATCGCTTCAGCGACTCTTTTAGGTTCTTCTTCGTCATATTCTGGTGGACGGCCTGTTGCAACGGCACAGAAAGTACAGCTTCGGGTGCAAACATTTCCGAGGATCATAAAAGTAGCCGTTCCTTCACCCCAGCACTCACCCATATTGGGGCAATTCCCGCTTTCACAAATTGTATGGAGCTTGTATTGGTCTACCAATTGGCGAACCCTCTTAAAGTTCTCGCCAACGGGAAGTTTTACCCTCAGCCAGTCAGGCTTAGTCCTTTTAGGTTTTACTGAAACAACCGGAAGCTCAATCATAAAAAAAATCTTTAACACGAATTTGTCATCCGATGCTTCGGATCGAGACATTATTGGAACAAAGATAATAGACTTTTGACTTGACCTTTATTTAAGCTATTTTGAAACTTAGGTACGGGTTTGTCTCTCAACAGTTGCACATCCCTGGTCTTAAATCTATTATCTTTTTTTCGGCTCTAAAACTTTTGTCTTAGACCACAATCTGAGATTATCTCCTTGTGCCGTAGTAAAGTGTGAGAAAAGCTGAAGTGAAGAACTTATGGTTCTTTTCAGCCGGTATTAGACAAATAAGGTACGTATAAGCTTCAGCGTTTAAGCCAACTTCGAAGCCTGTAACATTGCTCTTGAATGTACCAAATTCGAAGTTCATTGAGGCTTTTGCATTTACCCCTGGAATTATTGTGGACTTTCCCAATCCCTGGAATAATCTACCGGATCCAACAATATTCCGTGCAGTATGCTGTGGATTTTCAGGATCATATTGCTGCCTTAAAACACCATCTCCATTGTTAAAAACTACTTCTACAAAATAGGGCGCAAGTATTCCAATGGTTGGGCCTCCCGAAAAACCATAAGTTATTTGAACTCCCTGCTGTGGGGCTTTTTTAAATAATATCTTATCAAAACCTGTTTGCAGTCGAATGGCGTAGAGATAATTACTCTTTCCAAAGATGTAGCTGTTTCCGGAATTGGGGGAGGTCCTTCTATCCTCTTTTGGATGTTTAACATTCATTATCTCAGCTCCAAAAGTGCGAAAAGTGGTGCTGTTTATTGCCCGGCTCTTTTTGACCATAAAACCGCCAATTAAACCCCCATTCGTATTTTTGTTTATACCCCAAACGAACTCCCTGGTGTACTCGTAGTTGCCATCGTCTTGCCCAAAGGCAAAAACAAATTTCATGCAGATAACAAGAAGAAGTAATATCCTTTTCAAGATGTTTTTTCCTGTTTTTATTGAACTTTCAAAAGTAAGTATGTTTTAACGAATTTCTTCTTGGTAGAGGGGTTTTACAGCAGCACTCAATTTAATACTATCTGGCCTTTACCTACGGTCAATTAACAAGATAATAAATATTACCCCTACCAAAGTCGGGTAGCTACGCTTAGTTTATGCGACCTCAATTCTACCCAGATTTTTAGAAAGGCCTTCAAATGAAATGCTGAAATGAGACGCCTCATAGACGCATTTGCCATTTATAACAACGATTATCTGAGGAGACTGGTGCCATACATTGAGTACCTCTGCTATTTTTTTGGAGACCTCTCTGAAAACAATCAGGTCAAGAAAATAGAGATTCATTTCAGGCAATTCCGAATGATTCCAATTTCGTTGAAGCCGATCAAGTACCATTGCACTGGTTCCACACCTGATGCTGTGTTTAAAAATTAGAACGGGGCGGTCGTTTGACTGATCAATTATTTGGTCAATTTGTCCAAGCGAGGTCAAATTTATCCAGTCCATAGGAGATTTGTTTTCAGTAGTTGATTGCTTAAATAAGCCCATTTCGATTCAATATGTCCAAATATCACGTTCTTCCTTGTCGTATTTAGTCTTAACCTTGACCTGAGAGCCCTCTGAGGTTTCTTTGCCCGGATTCACCCTTACCCATAGAATATTCATTTTCCTCCATCTTTCTTTCCACTGATGATTAGTAAATCTCTTTCCGCTTATATACGCGATCGACGGATGTGGATCTCCACCTTTGTGCTTCTTCACCTTTTCTATTCCTTCAAAATCTGCAGTGATAATTGCCTTACCCCTTAAAAAGGCTTTTTTCCCGAGCTCATTTAGTCCAACCGTTCTTCCTTTGTAGCTATAATATTCCCAATCTTTAATCTTTTTATAAATTCCAGCGATAAATGGCGCTTTGGCTATCATTAACCCCTCGTCTTGTGCAATATCGTTAGATCTGGTCTTGAAATAGTATGGCTTACCCCACTTATTCCATCCGACATCGTGGCCTTTATAGCTGCTTCTTTCCCACTGACCAATCCGCTTTTGAATAGCAGCGAGAATGGGCACTTTTACCTTTGTATTCCCTCTATAGTCTGATCCAAGCCCGTGAATAGGTTTAAACTGGTCAGCCAACCGACGGTTCATATTATAATCCATACCGCCGGAAATAGAAAAGTTTTTACGGTCAAATTTTGGGATTAGGGATAATCTGCTTTTTCCATATCTATTGGTCACTTCAAGTTTACTCGGCCTGGCATTATCTCTAATTTTAATGTTATGGTCTCCCTGATATACGGTCGTAAATCCTTGCAAAGGTTTCAATTGATCTCTGAATCTGACGTATTTATTATACTCAATTCCTGCATCAAACTCCATCCCCTTGGAGATCGAAAACCTCCTCCTTGTGACATAAGGAGTCACAAGAGTGAACTTTGGTTTACCAAATAAAAATGAAGCATCGGGTGTAGGGGGTAGCCTTCGTTTGTTCTTAAGTTGTTCTGCAATTCTCCGTGTAATAAAGTTCTCCTTTACACTTTCTGAATTCCTGGGTTTACCAAATTTCCTCTCTCCTTTAAAATTCGGGATCAGCGAGAATTTACCTTTACCATATGAAGGACCTGAAGTCGGAAGAGGAGGATATCGGTTATTATTTCTCTGCTGTTCGGCGATTCGGCCACTAATAAAATTCTCTCTAACTGGTTTGGAAAAACGAGGTTTAACCTTGTCCTGATTTCCAATATTCGGGATCAGCGAGAATTTACCTTTACCATATGAAGGACCTGAAGTTGGAAGGGGCAGATTTCGATTATTACTTCGTAGTTGCTCAGCTATTTTTCGGCTTATAAAATTTTCTTTAACCGGTGATGAGAAACGAGGAACTACTTTTTTTCCACTGGGGTAACTTACTGGTGCAGAGGTTCGTACAGCCACTTTGTTCTCTTTACTTTTATACTCCACCGGAAGAGAATATTTTACGTTCACACCCTCTCGTTTGGTGCTTCGTTGATCAATTGTTTTACTCAGCATTACTTTCTTCTGAAAGAATAGAAAGCCTCGTGACTCAGTTTTAATGGTATTGAGTTTCCCCCTATCCTCAAGAAGTTGTGCATCTACCTCGCCAATAACATATCCACCAAAGAAGATGATGAAGCAAATGGTTTTATTAAATGATATGCCCTGTAAATAAGAAAACACCTGTTTTTGTAAAAAATTCAATTACCAAGGTAATAAAAAATAAAGCAGCCTGAGTTGATTCCTTAACGAAATAAGTCTAGTAGAATTTTATTTAGAGTCTAATTAATAAGCCATGATAGTGTTTATTGCGGCCACTAAGCGCTTTTCTGGTAAGTAGTTCTCTTCCAAGGATTTGGCAAATGGAACTGGAGTATCAAGTGCTGCAACCCTCATTATTGGTGCATCCAGCGAACCAAAACAATTTTCTGCTATCCACGCAGCAATTTCTCCACCAATGCCCCCTATAAGGTTATCTTCATGAAGAATAATAACACGACTGCATTTGGAAACAGATTTTCTTACAGTCTCAACATCCCATGGTGCAAGTGTTCGCAAATCAACGATATCAGCAGAAACGCCATTTTTCTCGAGGATGTTTTTAGCCCATTTGACTCCCATCCCATAAGTAATGATAGATAAATCATTCCCAGTTGTAACAAGTTTCGCTTTCCCTATTTCGATTGTATAATATTCATCAGGGACATCATCTGTAATTGACCGGTACAGGGCTTTATGTTCAAAAAACAAGTATGGATTTGGGTCTTCTAATGCGGCACATAAGAGGCCTTTTGCGTCAATCGGATTTGAGGGATAAACGATCCTTAACCCTGGGGTATGGAAAAACCAGGCTTCATTACTTTGAGAGTGAAACGGTCCGGCTTGAACTCCGGCCCCTGTCGGCATTCTTATCACCACATCGGCATTTTGGCCCCATCGATAATGAATTTTAGCCAGGTTGTTTATGATTTGGTTAAAACCACAAGCTGCGAAATCTGCAAACTGCATTTCAACCATCGATTTAATTCCACTTATCGATAAGCCCAATGCAATACCAATAATTGCCGACTCGCATAGTGGGGTATTCCTTACCCGGTCTTTCCCGAAATCCGAAACGAAACCTTCAGTCACTTTGAATACGCCCCCATATTCCGCAATGTCCTGGCCCATCAATACGAGTTCAGGAAACTTTTCCATTGATTGTCGAAGTCCATCACTGATAGCATCAACGAATCTCTTCGAACTCACAGGCGGTGTTGGCGGTTGGATTTTTGGGACGTATGGATAAAATAAATCGGCAGCCTCCCGGTCTGTGTCTGCATCAATGGGAGATTCGTTAAATGCAAATTTTAAACCAGCTTCAATTTCCTTTTTTATTTTCTCCCGGGTCAATTCAATATTTTGATTGTCAATAACCCCAACAGACAAAAGGTATTTCTCGTAGTTTTTAATAGGGTCTCTTTTTGACCAGAATCTCATCAGTTCATCAGGAACATATTTGGTCCCTGAAGCCTCCTCGTGACCACGCATTCTGAAGGTCATTGCTTCAACCAATACAGGTTTTTGTTGCTTTCTTACCTTCTCTGCTATATGTTGTATTTGATGGAAAACTTCAAGGACATTATTACCTTCTATGCGGATTGCCTCTATTCCATAACCTGCCCCTTTTTGTGTAAAGCTTCCAATCTTAAATTGTTCAACACTTGGGGTTGAAAGGCCATATCCATTATTTTCAATTACAAAAACGACAGGTAAATCCCAGACGGCTGCCACGTTAAGGGCTTCATGGAAGTCTCCCTCACTGGTGCCACCATCGCCGGAAAAAACAAGAGTTGCTTTATTTTCTTTCTTAAGCTTTGCTGCAAGTGCAATTCCATCTGCCAGGGCTAATTGAGGACCCAAGAGCGAGATCATCCCGACAATCTTTTTCTCTTTTATTCCAAAGTGGAAGGACCTGTCCCTGCCATTTGTAAACCCTGATCTCTTGCCTTGAAATTGAGCAAATAATCGTCCGAAGTCAACATCACGAACTGTAAAAACGCCCAGGTTTCGGTGCACAGGCAAAATGTATTCATCCGAATGCATTGCCAGTGCCGCACCGACGGAAACTGCTTCCTGCCCGACACCTGAAAACCATTTACTGATTTTTCCCTGTCTGAGTAGCACAAGCATCTTTTCTTCAATCAACCTTGGCTTCAGAAGGGCAGTATAAATTTCTTTTAGTTCTTTATCGGAGAGTTTCCTTCGTTGGTAATCAAAAATGGGCTTTTCGGTGATTGTCATTTGGTAATGTCCTTATTTTCAGGAATCTCCTTTGATTCAAATTTTTGATGGTTCCTTTTTGAATAAATTATTTAATCAAAGCTAAGTCGACGATATATCCTGAAAAAGGAAGGGCTTAATTTTTATTTTTACCAATCAATAAACAATATGATCAATTATAGCCAATTTGAATTAGCCAACGGACTCAAGGTAATTGTCCACCAAGACAAGTCGACAAGTCTGGCGGCAATGAATCTCCTTTACAATGTTGGTTCAAGGGATGAAGATCAGGATAAAACAGGATTTGCCCACTTATTTGAACACCTCATGTTCGGCGGATCAAAGAATATTGACAATTATGATGAACCATTGCAAAAGGTAGGTGGTGAGAATAACGCTTTTACAACCCCGGATATTACTAATTACTACCTTACAGTTCCCTCCATCAATCTTGAAACTGGTTTTTGGCTCGAATCCGATAGGATGCTAAGCCTCTCTTTTAGTCCTACCGTCCTGGAAGTTCAACGGAAAGTGGTAATCGAGGAGTTTAAACAACGGTATTTGAATCAACCTTATGGTGACACTTGGTTGAAACTCAGGCCTCTTGCCTATAAAACGCATCCTTATCAATGGGCAACAATAGGAAAAGAAATCAGTCATATAGAAAATGCTTCAATAGATGATGTGAGGGAATTCTTTTTCAAATTCTATCGGCCAAATAATGCCATTCTTGTTGTTGCGGGAAATGTTGATACCGATGATGTCAAACGGCTTTGTGCAAAATATTTTGAACCAATACCAATAGGTGAAAAATATGTAAGGAATCTCTCAAAGGAGTTAATGCAAAAGGATGAAAGGTACATGGAAATAGTTGCAGATGTGCCATTGAACGCCTTCAATAAAGTATTTCATATGCCCGCCCGAAATCATCCAGATTACCACGCTATCGATTTATTGTGTGATCTTTTGGGTCATGGAAACTCCTCGAGGTTATATGATCAGTTGGTGAAGAAAAGGAAGTTGTTCAATTCAATCGGCAGCTTCGTCACGGGATCCCTGGATCCGGGCTTGTTCGGGATAAGTGGAAAATTAAATGAGGGTGTTTCTTTTGATGATGCTAATTCAGCATTTTGGGAAGTAGTTGAAGCCTTGAAGGGGGATGAGGTAGCGCTAGAGGAGTTGAGAAAAGTTAAAAATCAAGCTCAAACATCTGCTGAATTTGGTGAGGTAGAACTACTCAATCGTGCAATGAATCTTGCAACTGCTACCGTGAGGGGTAATCCTGAACTTGTTAACCTTGAAAAGAAGAGCATTGATAAGGTTACCACTACGGAGATTCAAGAAGTTGCGAATCAAATATTAACAAAGTCGAATTGCTCAACGCTTTACTACAAATCAAAATCAGCAGCATGAAAATAAGGGTAGGCACGG
Organism: Bacteroidota bacterium; assembly: GCA_027592755.1. Classification (GTDB taxonomy): domain Bacteria; phylum Bacteroidota; class Bacteroidia; order Cytophagales; family Cyclobacteriaceae; genus JAJCYL01. Next base: position 10,146 of record JAQCLE010000001.1, read on the forward strand.
GATTTGATGTTCACCAATTGGAAGAAGGCTATGATTTATGGCTTGGGGGAATTAAAGTGCCACATACCAAAGGTGCGGTTGGACACTCCGATGCAGACGTTTTAATTCATGTCATCTGCGATGCTTTGTTGGGAGCTGCAAATTTGCGTGATATTGGATATCACTTTTCTGATACAGACCCTCAATACAAAGGAATTGATAGTAAAAAATTATTACACAAGGTCTGTGAACTTATCAAGAAAAAAGGCTTTAAAATCGGAAATATTGACACTGTAATTTGCCTGCAAAAACCAAAGATAGGGCATCTGATTCCCGAGATGCAAAAATGTTTGGCAGAGGTAATGGGAATTGATATTGATGATATTTCCATTAAGGCTACAACTACAGAAAAGTTAGGCTTCGTAGGAAAAGAGGAGGGTATTTCAGCTTATGCAACAGTCCTAATTCAAGGATAATCCTGACTTTTCGGATTAAAACAAAGCCTCCTTAAAGAAAAGTTCTGCCACTATAAAGGAAATAACTGAAATGACGAATCCGAACATGAAAATGGTATAAGACAACCGAAGGAATTTGTATTTCTTACCCAGAACTTTCCCAAGAAAGTAGATGTCTTTAATCAGGCTGTTATAGAGATATTGGCCGTCTTTCATCAGTTCATTCATCGCCCAGGTGTATTCACTCAGTTCCATGCCATGGAAGTTTCCAAAAAAAAGAAGATTGGTTTTTTTATTATTGATATCGTCTTTTGTGAATTTACCCCGCGATACATTCGGTCTTGTCGCCAGAATTGCAAATACGATCGTAATCAGGCACACCACAGTAAGGATTACTGCCGGTATTACCATGTAGGGATACTCCTCAAGTTTGCGATAAAGAACCGTGATCAGGATTGATAATATGATTGAGTTGATGGAAATCATAATATTAGCCTTGTTGTCGGCCATAGCACTTAATTCAAGATGGTTTTTCGAGGTGATCCGAAACATCGTTTGCATTCCCCGTTCGGGATTTTCCTCTTTGGCTTTTTTATTTTTGGCCTCTAGTTTTTCTATCTGTTTCTGGAGTTTTTGAATTTGATCCTGATCATCCATCATGGCTAGCTTTTTATTAATTTTCATCAAATTTTCCTGTTTCCCTTCTTCAAAATTCTTCCGGGCATAGTCTGTAAAATAGTGATGGTTCTCAATGAATTTTTTATTCAACTTTAACCACTCTCTCTTGCCATACTTGTCACCCTGAGTTTGCTCCCATTCTAGCTTGAGGAGTTCTGCCTTTTTAAAATATTCAATTGTTGAAATGTGGTAAAGATCTGCGTCACAAATAATCTTTTCCAGTTTGCTCTTTGGGTTCTGTGGCATTACAGTAGCCCTGATGCAGCTCTCAACTAACTTTGCTTTTACACTACTATAGCCGAATTTTTTAAAAAACTCATGAGCTAACTTAATGCTATTGGCTTCATGGTTTTTTAGATCTACTGTGTAACCCAAGTCGTGAAACCAACCTGCCAATTGCACAATTTCAAGCTCATCACGGCTTAGGTTTTCGTTCGCACCGATAACCGAAACAGCCCCGACTACGTCATATGTATGTTCAAGGGTGTGATAAGTGAGCGTATTGGGTAGCTTCTTGGAGAGTAATTCCTCCGCGTACTTTTTTGCCTCTACTATTATTTCCTTTTCTTTATTCATCAGATTATTTCCGATCAAGTGAAATTAAGTAAATAATAATGTATTTTGTATCTAACTGCTTCTAATCAAGCATTATTACCTTTCAACAATTATAGATTGAAATCTTCAAGTAAACTTTTGAAATCTAATCTTATCACCGGTCTCCTGTTAATTTTTACACAGGTTCTCATTTCCTCTTGTGCAAAACAAAAACAGTCAGCAGCCGATGAGCTTTATCTTGTTACTGAAGGCACAAGAACTAAGTACGATCTATTAAACCCGAGTAAAAAGTTCCTCCTTCCGTATGTTCTTGAAGAGGTCTCAGGTTTGTCATTTTATAAAAATGATATCATCGCTTGTATTCAGGATGAAAGCGGAAAAATTTTCTTTTATGATATCAATGAAGAAAAAATAACCCATACGATATTATTCGAGTATAGTGGTGACTATGAGGGTATTGAGATCATTAACAACTCAGTCTTTGTCGTCAAGAGCAATGGGGATCTCTTCAACCTTAATATAGATTTTGATGTTGAGAAGAGTCAAGCCAGTAAAATAGAAACAGCATTTGACTCGAAAAACAACATTGAAGGTTTGGGCTTTGATGCGACAAAAGGAAAATTGATTTTGGTTACAAAAGATCAGGCTGGATTAGATGATAAAAAAGACAAAGACTCGAGGGGAGTTTATTCCTTCGATTTGGACAAGATGAAATTGGATGCTAAACCACTTTTTGTTGTCACAATGGAAGAACGAAGGGATTTCTATAAAAAGAATAATCCTGAAAATTCTTATGATGACAAACGGCTTCTTTTTAAACCTTCAGGCATTGCTGTCCACCCAATCGATGGTAATTATTATATTCTTGCTTCTGTTGGTAAAATCTTGTTGGTGGTTTCATCCGCTGGAGATATTATTGAATCGTACACTATCAAACCAGGAATATTGACGCAGCCAGAAGGAATTTGTTTTGCACCTGATGGCACCATGTACATAGCAAGTGAAGGCGATGGAGACAGGGGGTTCATGCTGAGGTTTGATATGTTGAAATGAAAAAGAGTCTTATTGCTTTTTTTATACTGCTGTTTGCTGATGAAGTATCTGGACAACAGCCAGATGGCTCCCACCTAACTTATTCCGTTTTTCTCATCGGCGATGCCGGAGAATATAAGTCAGCCAGAGATGATGTATTGAAACTGGCTGCGGAGCAGGTCAGGATTGCCGGAGAGAAGTCAACAATTATTTTTCTCGGCGACAACATCTATCAAAAAGGGCTTCCTCCGGAAGGTGATCCAGACCGGAAGTACCTGGAAGGAAAGTTGACACCACAATTGGATGTAATCATCAATTCTCCAGGCAGTGGTTACATTATCCCAGGAAATCACGATTGGTATAAATCAAAAGAAAAGGGATTAGCTGCTATTAAAGAACAAGGAAAGTTCGCCAGGGATTTTACGGGAGATAGCGAGGTATTCCTACCTAAAGATGGCTGTCCTGGACCAATTGATGTAAAATTGACAGAGGATATAATTCTGGTAGTAATTGATTCTCAATGGCCACTTCATAAATATAACAAACCTGGCATCGGTTCGAATTGCCGTTATCAGACATTGGAAGAAATGCAGAAGGGCATCGACGACATTATTAAAGAAAACCAGACAAAAAAGTTGATCGTAGCTGCCCATCATCCCATCTATACTTATGGAAATCATGCAGGCATATTTTCATTTAAAACGCATGTTTTCCCTCTGACTGATCCCTTTGGAGCACTTTTCATCCCCCTTCCAATTGTTGGTTCTATTTATCCGATTTATCGAAAAGTTATCGGTAACGATCAGGATATTACAGGTAAACTGAACAGGGCGGTAATGAATCCCATACGAAAAAGCCTTGAAACGCATCCGATGGCTATTCATGTTTCAGGCCATGAACATGCCTTGGAGCATATAGTTTCGAACAACGTTAACTATATTGTCAGTGGATCGGGTTCTAAAACGGAATATGTCAGGAAGAAAAAACTGGCCAAATATGCCAGGTCAGAGAATGGTTTCAGCAGGATTAATTTCTATACCAGTGGAGAAGCCTGGGTTGAATTTTGGGTAGTTGACAAAGTGAAACCTAAAGGTTATTTGGATTATGAAGCGATACTTTTTCAATCTCAAAACTGACATTCTTTTTTACAATACTTCTTCTTGAAAAAATGATTGACTATATCATCGTACCGTCTGTAATATTGGTGGTTGGTCTTGCGCTCACCTTCTTTCCTCCTAAAAATAAGATGAGCAGATATGGTTACCGTACTGAAGCAGCCATGAAAAGTCAGGAAACCTGGGATTTAGCACAAATTTTGGCGGGGAGGCACTTTATTTATTCGGGATTGCTATCAACTATTTCATTCTTAATTGTGTTTACTTATTCCCCATCAAATGCATCACGTCTCATGGCAATCGTGATACCCGTCCTGATGGTTTTTACTTCAATATTTTTTATTGAGCGCATTTTGAAGAAGCTGGAATGATCATTTGAAAATATTTTGAATTTTATTTTTGCTACTATCAAATACTCTGATAGCAATTACTTCGGCTTCAACAGTTTTAATTCCCTCACAATAGAAATCACAATGTAAGGTCGTTTTCCGATCCTTGACTTCTATCACCTGAGCTCTTAACTCTACAGGTTTGTCATTGGCTGTGGGTTCAAGGTATTTTATGTTAAGGGAGCCTGTTGCATACCTGTATTCTGGTTCGGAATCCAATGGACGACCTTCGGACTTGTAGGCGTGCGCCATGGCGGATCCCATACAATGACAATCAATTAAAGTAGCTATGATGCCACCATTCATCAGCTTCGGCCATCCGTGATATTTCTCCTTTGATTGCCAGGCGCAAACGGCTTCTTCACCTTCCCAAAAGCTCTTAATCTGAAGCCCATCCCTATTATGAATGCCACATCCAAAACAGACATTTCCGGGCATATGGTTCTGGAAATATTCTTTGTTCTTCAAAGTTTTCAGGTTTGTAGTTTGAACAACCAAGATAATATTTGAAAAACAAATTCATGATTCTTGTAACTTAGTTATGACATTTTAAGAATGGTAAATATCATAGACCTCCATTTTCAAGGATATTCCAAAGCGATAGCTGCTTTTCTGGTTGAATCTGGTGATGGGCCAGTGTTGATCGAAACCGGGCCATATTCTACATTCCATACCTTGGAAAAAGGGATTCAGAATCTGGGATATAGGGTGAGGGACATACGCCATGTTTTGCTTACACATATTCATTTTGACCATGCGGGAGCCGCATGGGCCCTTGCAAAACAAGGAGCGAAAATTTATCTCCATCCCTTTGGCGCAAAACACATGGAGGAACCTTCCAGGCTATATGAGTCTGCCCGAAGGATATATAAAGACAAAATGGATTCACTTTGGGGCAAAATGGAACCGATTAAAAAGGATCACCTGTTTCAAATGCCAAACAAGGAATCATTAAAAATTGGTGGCCTGAAACTCGTTGCTCATCACACACCAGGACATGCAACACATCACATCGCCTGGCAGGTGGAGGATATACTTTTTACCGGTGATGTTGCAGGGATAAGGATTCAGGATGGACCGATTATGCCACCCTGCCCTCCTCCTGATATTAATTTAGAAGACTGGAAGAAATCAATAGATGTGATTAGGGGCTTGAAACTCCGACACATTTATCTTACTCACTATGCTGAATTTACTGATATCAGTGATCATTTGGACCAATTGGAAAAATGCCTGGATGATTGGGCCCAATGGATTAGAATCGCATGGGAAAAGGGCAGAACTCATGAAGAAATTACACCAGATTTTCAGAGCTATGTAGCTCATCAATTAAGAGATGCGGGATTATCCGACGGGAATATCGCAAAGTACGAAGCCGCTAATCCTTCCTGGATGAGTGTTGCAGGTCTAATCCGATACTGGACCAAAAAACAAGAGCTTGATAGTTAAAGTTGTTTTGCCAAGATTGCCAGTCCCTCTGTAAAGGTGCTAGGTACATAGCCTAAATCAAGACGAGCTTTCTCTATAATGAAACCTGTTTTAGCGGGCCTTTTGGCTGGCTGAGTGAATGTCGTTGAATCCACTTTTTCAATCAATGACTTGTCCAGCTGAAAAAATTCTGCCGTTTTAATCGCCAATTCATATGGGGTAAGCATATCACTCCCAGAGATATTAAAAATTCCCCTGGCATCTTTTTGTGCGATTAGGTAACATCCAAGAGCTAAATCTTCAGCCAGTGTAGGTGTCCGCCATTGATCATCCACTATTTTCAAATGCTTTCCCTGCTCTAAGCTATTCTTTACCCATAGAACGATATTAGAACGGATTATCTTATTTACAATCCCATAGACCAATACCGTCCTGGCAATCGCCCAATTTAGATTACTTGCTTCTACTATTTTCTCTCCTGCCAATTTGCTTTCACCATAGTAACTCAAAGGGTTAGGTATTGCCTGTTCATCATAAGGGCCATTTTCACCGTCAAAAATGAAATCGGTGCTAATATGGATCAATTTGATGCTATGTTCCTGACATATCGTCACAAGGTGAGATACGGCTTCAACATTTAGTGCCCAGCATTCTTTTTTATCAGTCTCGCACTGATCAACATTTGTCATCGCTGCAGTATTAATAATCACATCGGGTTGATGTTTTGATGCAATTTCAGATACCTGATTTTTGCAAGTAATGTCCAGTTCGGAATAGATATAATTTGCGCAAATATTCCTGTCAGGGCCTTTAGAAGTCGCGATGACTTTATCGTTGTTCTTCAAAGCTAGTTGAATCAGCTTTTGGCCTAAAAGCCCATTTGCACCGGTTATTAATACTTTCACAAATCTTTAGTTGGATTCAAGGGCATATTGATATCCATATTTTTCTGTGATTTCCTTTTTTGGGACTTCTTCAAGATTTATTTCCATAATAATATCCTGAAGCGGCCTATCCCTGCTATCGGTACTTTGAGAAGCAATTTTGTCAATTATTTCAAGGCCTTCAACGACCTTCCCAAAGACTGTATAGCCGTCATCAAGATGCGGGACACCCCCGGTCGTGGTGTAGACCTCAACTCGATCGGCCGAGAAATCTCTCGAAAAAGTAGTGCCCAAGGCTGTTTCCATAGTTGGTTTTAGGCTCATCAGTTTTTCAAGGTAAGCATCCTGGTTAGTTTGGTATAGGTTGATCAGTTCATTCCTTAAAATGGTATCACCTGTAGATTCCAGGTAGTTCCCAATAGATGATGCCAGTTTATTGAGATCTGTTGTGAGTTCAGCGTTAGTATATTTCTTACCCTGGACGATATAAAATTGGCTACCACTGGATTCTTTTTGAGGGTTTTGGTTATCTCCCATTCTGGCAGCAGATAATGCACCTTTTTTATGGATCAGACTGCGGTTAAATTCGGCTGGAATTGTATACCCCGGACCACCAGATCCAAGGGGCTGCCCAGGTTTGGCATTTCTAGAATCAGGATCACCACCCTGGATCATGAACCCTTCTATTACCCGATGAAAAATCAGGCTGTCATAAAATCCGGACTTCACAAGCTTAATAAAGTTTTCTTTGTGTTTTGGTGTCTGGTCATGAAGTACAGCCTTCATTTCGCCAAAGCTTGTCTTGATTATTATCAGCGTATCTTTGTCTCCTCCTCCGTTACATGATGTTAGGAATATCAGATAAATCGAAATCAATTGAATAATGCGCATGGGTAAATTTGGTTTGAGGTTTAAAATTAACTACCCATTACATTAAATCCTTCTACTGAGCAGACACAATTAACTTTAAGCTTATATATTATTATTTTTCAATCAGGAAGTAGATGGATAGTGTTCCGCATCCTGCTTGATTTAAGTTAGAATCAAAAATAGTATGCAAACAGGTGGATTCTCTTTGATCGCCCCCCTTTTGGGGCTTCTCCGTTTGAGCAGGATCCCTAATCTTATAATAATCACCTTAACTCAGTATTTGACCGCGGTGTTTTTATTTCATTTGGGAGATCATGTGATGGACGTTTTAACAGATCATCGATTTTTTCTTTTGAGTTTAAGCACGGTTATGATTGCCGCTGCAGGTTACATGATTAATGATTATTACGATACGAAAATCGATTATGTAAATAGACCGAAAAAGGTGATTGTAGGAAGGATCTTGGACCGGAGATTAGTCTTAATGCTTTATAATTTATTTAACAGCTTCGGTGTACTGATTGGCCTTTATTTGTCATGGCAAATCGCCGCTGTGCATATTTTTTCATCCTTTTTATTATGGTTACATTCTAATCAACTAAAGAGAATGCCACTTTTGGGGAATCTTGTAATTGGAGTGCTTGCGGGTTTTTCACTTTTGATTGTTAATATTTATTATCTGGAATTCAATCTATTGGTCGTGACTTATTCCTTTTTTGCTTTTTTTATTAATGTAGCCAGGGAAATCTTGAAAGATCTGGAGGCCATTAAGGGTGAGGAAAAATTTGGCTCTCAGGCATTACCTATCGTTTTGGGCATGCGCAAGACAAAAAAATTCGTTTACTTTCTTATTACAATATCCGCTATTGGTCTGACCGCTTTTTTATGGAGGGTTAATAATCATACTCTTATTGCATATTTTATCTTGTTAATACCATTTTTTGGTTATTTCACGATTCTATTGATTAAAGCTGACACACAGCAGAAATTTGCGTTCCTTAGCGACCTGATTAATTTCATAATGATTACCGGAATTCTTAGTATGTTATTTTTCTAATCCATCCATCAATCAATGAATCGAGTCGCAGTTTTCGCTTCCGGGAATGGAACAAATGCTGAAGAAATTTTCAAATATTTTGAAGGACATCAATCAATTGAAATTGAAGTATTACTTTGTAATAACCCTAAAGCCGGGGTAATTCAAAGAGCAGAGAATTGGAAAGTTCCAGTAGTAATATTCAGCAGGGATGACCTGGTCAATTCATCAAAGATCCTGGAAGAATTGAAAAGCCACGAGGTTGATTGGATAGCTTTAGCAGGCTTTCTCTGGCTTTTGCCACCAACTTTGGTTCATGAATTTCCAGGAAGAATAATCAATATTCACCCTTCTTTATTACCAAAGTACGGAGGAAAAGGTATGTATGGAAGTAGGGTTCATGAGGCGGCAATTGCCTCAGGCGACAAGGAATCCGGAATTACAATCCACATGGTAGATGAAGAATACGACAAGGGCAAAATCATTTTTCAAGCACATTGTAATATTGCCCCTCAAGATTCTGCGGATACCCTAGCACAAAAAATCCATAAACTTGAGTATAACCATTATCCTGAAGTGATTGAAAAGTACATTTTGCATGGATGTGAACCAGCTTGATCTAGCCAGTAAATGAGGTAATTTTGCACCTTATTTTCTCATCATGATTAGAAAAATAAAGACGGCTTTAATTTCTGTTTATTACAAGGATGGGTTGGATACAATTGTTCAAAAACTCCACAATGAGGGTGTTAAAATTTATTCGACAGGTGGAACGCTGAAATTCATTAATGATCTTGGTATTGAAGCTGAATCGGTTGAAGATTTGACAGGTTATCCGTCAATTCTAGGAGGAAGGGTGAAAACGCTCCATCCCAAGGTTTTTGGAGGAATTCTGCAAAGAAGTGATAATCTTAAGGATCAAGAGGAAATCGCCAGTTTTGATATTCCACCAATGGATTTGGTAATAGTTGATTTATATCCATTTGAAGAGACTTTAGCCTCTGGTGCTGATGATGAAGCAATTATCGAGAAAATTGATATAGGCGGGATTTCCCTTATTCGGGCTGCAGCTAAAAATCATAAGGATGTTGTGATCGTCTCATCCAAGGAGCAATATCCGGAACTGTTGGAAATACTTGAACGGGATAATTGCTCAACAGATTTGAGCATTAGAAAGCATTTTGCGACTCTTGCTTTTGATATTTCCTCGCATTACGATTCTGCCATTTTCAGGTATTTCAATAATGATGAAAGCTTTGATAAACTTAAGATAAGTGAGCAAAGTGCGTTGCCCTTGCGTTACGGCGAAAATCCACATCAAAAGGGTGCTTTCTTCGGAGCCATTGATCTGATTTTTGACCAACTTCATGGGAAAACAGTATCTTATAATAATGTGCTTGATATTGATGCCGCTGTTTCGCTTCTAGAAGAATTTGAAAGTGAACATATTTTTGTCATCATAAAACACACGAATGCCTGCGGCGTTGCCACTGGAGAGAATGTTTTAAAAGCTTATACACGGGGGCTTGCAGGGGATCCGGTTTCAGCATTTGGTGGGATATTGGCTACTAACATGCCTATTGATTTACAAGTTGCAGAAGAGATAAATAAGCTATTTTTTGAAGCGCTGATTGCTCCCGGTTTTGACGAGGAGGCTCTTAAATTATTGAAAAGCAAGAAAAACAGGATGCTCCTGGTTCAAAAATCGAAACTCCGGGGAGGGTTACAAATAAGGAGTATGCTCAACGGATTTCTGTCGCAGGAAAAGGACTTAAAGGTTGAGAAGTCTGCTGATTTTAAATACGTCTCCAGAAAAAGACCGTCTCCAGAAGAAGAAAGAGACTTGTTATTTGCTAATAAAATTGTAAAACATTCAAAATCGAACGCTATTGTTTTAGCAAGAGACGGTCAACTGATCAGTAGTGGGGTTGGCCAGACATCCAGGGTTGATGCTTTGAAGCAGGCGATTGATAAGGCAAAAAGATTTGGATTTGAATTAGAAGGAACGGCTATGGCGTCTGACGCTTTTTTCCCTTTTCCAGATTGTGTTGAAATTGCCCATAAAGAGGGAATAACTTCAGTAATTCAACCTGGTGGGTCGGTCAAGGACCAGGAATCTATTGATTATTGTGATGCCAATAATCTTTCAATGGTTTTTACTGGATATAGGCATTTTAAACATTAATGTTTTAATTTAAAGGAAGACACCACCGCTGGGCTATTAGTATTAATTTTGTAGCTCATTTTTTGAAGTTTTTTAAATGGGATTATTCGATTTCTTTTCAAGCGACATTGCAATTGATTTAGGAACTGCCAACACACTGATTATCAGTAAGGATAAAATTGTTGTTGATGAACCCTCAATCATTGCCATTGATAAAACTACTAACAAGATTTTGGCCATTGGTCGACAGGCCATGCAAATGCATGAAAAAACACATGAAAATATAAAGACCATCAGACCTCTTAAAGATGGAGTAATCGCAGATTTTCATGCCGCAGAGCATATGATTCGTGGTATGATAAAGATGATTGATAATGGCTCCAGAAGGTTTATGCCATCGTCTCACCGTATGGTTATTTGCATTCCCTCAGGTATCACCGAGGTTGAGAAAAGAGCGGTTAGGGACTCAGCAGAACACGCCGGGGCCAAGGAAGTATATATGATTCATGAACCTATCGCTGCGTCAATTGGCATTGGTGTGGATATTGAACAACCCAATGGTGCAATGGTCGTCGATATAGGTGGCGGGACAACTGAAATCGCCGTTATAGCCTTATCGGGGATCGTTTGTGATCAATCAATCCGGGTAGCGGGCGATACTTTCAATAAAGACATCCTGGACTATATGAGACGCCAGCACAATCTGTTAATCGGTGAGCGATCCGCAGAAAAAGTAAAGATAGAAGTTGGCTCCGCCCTCACGGAGTTGGACAATCCACCAGATGATTATGATATACGCGGTCGTGATCTAATGACAGGTATTCCCAAGGTCATCAAAATATCCTATGCAGAGATTGCTTTCGCCATAGACAAATCGGTATCTAAGATTGAAGAAGCAGTTTTAAAAGCATTGGAAATTTGTCCGCCAGAATTGTCCGCCGATATCTTTGATAATGGCATTAATTTAACAGGAGGCGGAGCACTTTTGCGGGGACTTGATAAAAGACTTGCACTAAAAACAAGATTAATTGTTCACATCGCCGAAGATCCACTTAGGGCTGTGGTCCGCGGAACCGGTATAGCGCTGAAAAATTTAAATCACTATAAAGCTGTACTAATGCAATAACATAAATGCGCCAATTATTTCTCTTCATTTATAAGTACAGGTCATTTTTTGTTTTTTTGGTGTTTGAGGGGTTGAGTGGGTTTTTGGTAATTCAAAATCATAATTATCAGCAGGTAGCGTTTTTAAACTCCTCCAATGTACTTGTTGGGAATGTAGTTTCTACTACAACTGATATTACGGATTACTTTGGTCTTAGAGATCAAAATAATGAACTATCAGAGCAAGTTGCCAGGTTACATGAACAAATCAGTTTTTTACAAAGCCATCTTGAGTTGTATGGCCTTGACTCCACCACCCATCAGTCATCACAATACAGCATTATTCCTGCTAAGGTTGTAAATAATAGCTATCGGTATAATAATAATTACATTACTCTAAACAAGGGGTGGGAAGATGGCATCGCAAAAGATCAGGGAGTCATTGGGCCCAGAGGTATTGTTGGAAAAATCAGGTCAACGTCCAGGAAATTTGCGATTGTTGTTTCGTTACTTCACACGGATTTGATGGTCTCATCGCTCTTAAAACGTTCTGGTGATTTATGTACAACCAACTGGGATGGTCGCGATCCTGGAAAGGCAAATTTACTCTATGTATCAAGGCATGTTTATCTTACCAAAGGTGATAGCGTAGTGACATCAGGGTACAATTCAGTATTTCCGGATGGCCAATTGGTAGGTATCGTGGATGAAGTTTTAACTGGTCAGAATGCCACTTTTCACGATATAACTATTCGCTTAGCGACTGACTTTCCAAGTCTTAATTATGTGTCGGTAGTACTCAACAAATCTGCTCCCGAAAAAGATTCCCTTGAAATGAACAGAGAGATATTGAATTGACTTCAGGCTTATCAACCCATATCATCCGTTTTATTGCATATCTGCTTATGCAAGTGCTTTTATTGAAAGATTTTGTACTTTTTGATAGAGCGTTTCTTTTTGTTTATATAATGGCCCTCATTTTATTACCCGTGGAAATAAGCCCATTGCTGTTAATAGTAATTGGTTTTTTTACAGGATTAACAGTAGATATATTTTATAATACACAGGGTATTCAAGCTTTAGCATGCGTTCTTATCATGTTCTTAAGACCATACTTTTTTCAACTTGTTTCAAGCAGTAGATATGAGCCGGGTACCAATCTAAATATCAGGGAGATGGGGATAGCATGGTTTTTAACTTTTTGTTTCCCCTTGATTTTTATTCACCATCTCACTATTTTTTTTACTGAAGCTGCCAGCACAGCATTCTTTATGTTTACCCTTAGTAAGGTGTTTTTTAGTTCAATATTTACATTTGTAGTGGCCCTTTTAATTCAATATATGTTCATCAAATCCCGGAGGCGGTCATGAATGAGGAAAGAAAACTATTTATCCAGGGTGGTGTTATTCTGATTGCTGGAATTTTTGCTGTAAAATTGTTTTCAATCCAGGTTTTAGATACCAATTACAAACTTGCGGCCGAAAACAATATTGTTCAAAAAATCATTGAATACCCATTTCGCGGATTGCTTTACGATCGTAATGGAAAACTAGTAGTACATAACACTCCTATTTATGACCTAATGGTAATCCCTAAAGAGGTGCAAATAAAGGATACACTTGAATTTTGTGTGATTTTGGGAATTGAGCTATCTGAATTTGAAGCCCGAATGGCATCGGCAAGAAAATATTCAGTTATCCATCCATCCAAATTTGAAGGGCAATTAACAAACGAACAATTTGCCCGGATTCAAGACAGATTAGTCGAATTTCCAGGGTTTAACATTAGGGCAAGGACGGTCCGGCAGTACCAGTATAAGGGCCTTGCAAATGCACTTGGTTATTTAGGAGAAATTAGCAGAAGACAATTGCAAAATGATACAACCAATGTTTATCGTCAGGGTGATTTTATTGGCATAAGCGGGCTGGAGGCCTCGTATGAACAAGAGCTTAGGGGAAAGGCAGGTGTGAGCTATAAAATGGTTAATGTCAGGGGTATTGAACAAGGAAGCTTTAAAAACGGTGAATATGATACACTTTCAGTTTCTGGAAGGGACCTGGAGCTAACGGTAGACATTGATTTACAATCTTATGCAGAAAGGTTAATGGAGGGTAAGGTGGGGAGCGTTGTTGCCCTGGAGCCAAAAACCGGCGAAATACTTGCTTTTGTATCGGCACCATCATATGACCCTAATATCCTTACTGGTAAACATTTTAGTCAAAGCTATTTGTCTTTGGAAAATGACACCTTAAAGCCCCTTTTCAATAGACCTTTAATGGCAATGTATCCTCCCGGCTCCATCTTTAAAACAATCCAGGGTTTAATAGCTCTTCAGGAGGGAGTTGTTAGCCCTACCGAGGAAATATATTGTGACGGGACTTTAATTGGAGACCATGCCTCTGCGGGTTATTACAATATGCATGAAGGTATAAAACGTTCTTCCAATAACTTCTTTTACCAGGTCTTTAGAAGAATTATCCGTCAGGGCGTTTCTGATAATCCATTTACCGATGCCCGATTGGGTGTTGACAAATGGAAAGAATATGTCCAAAGGTTCGGGCTGGGAATCCCATTAGGAATTGATCTTCCAAATGAGACACCTGGCAATGTCCCGGGATCAAGTTATTACAATCGTTTGTATGGCAATGGTAGATGGGGGTTTTCAAATATTTATTCATTATGCATTGGACAAGGTGAAATTCTTATGAATCCTATTCAGATGGCAAATCTGTCCGCAATTATTGCGAACAAAGGTTTTTATTATCCACCGCACATGGTTAAGAATTATGACCTGTCCGATAAATTCAAAAAACCGATTCAAACGGGGATTAATCAAGAATACTACGATCTTGTAATCGACGCAATGTCTGAGGCCTTAATGGGAACGGCCACGAGGGCGATAATCAAAGACATTGAGATTTGTGGTAAAACAGGTACTGCTCAAAATCCACATGGCTACGACCACTCAGTATTTATGGCCTTTGCACCAAGAGAGAATCCCCAAATAGCAATTTCAGTTTATGTGGAAAATGCAGGGTGGGGTGGTGGAGCGGCAGCTTCTATCGCAAGCCTCCTGATCGAAAATTATCTGAAGGGAAAAATTACACGCTATTGGATTGAAGATTATGTGTTGAAAGGAGAGTTTGCGAAAGGAGAGATTTTAGATTGAAATTACAGCGACAAGGCCAGGACCTCGATTGGATCACAATTCTACTCTACTTATCCTTAATTTTTTTAGGCTGGCTCAACATTTATGCCGCTGTTTATTCGGAGGATGTCCTTCATGGGATTTTTGATCTAAGCACAGATTCCGGGAAACAGCTTGTTTTTATTGGAGTATCGTTTTTGATAATCATCGGAATCTTAACGCTTGATTTCAAATTCTATGACTCTTTTGCTTATCTGATTTATGGTTTATTCATAGGCTTTTTAATCGCAGTTCTTGTTTTTGGTAAGGAAATAGCCGGTTCAAAATCCTGGTTTCAAATTGCAGGCTTTGGTTTTCAGCCTTCAGAGTTTGCAAAATTTGCAACCGTTCTTGCGTTGGCAAAGTTTTTAGGCGAAGGAAATCGGAAATTGAATGATTTAAAAAATCAGATCAGGGCTTTTGTATTGTTTCTTGTTCCAATGGTATTAACAATGTTTCAGGGTGATTGGGGAACTGCTACTGTTTATTGTGTGCTGATCATAGTTCTTTATCGTGAAGGTATTTCCCCCTTATATATACTGATTGGCTTGCTTGGTATAGCAATTGTCGTTATGACATTATTGATTAACCAAACGTTCCTGATAATCTCAATAATTGTCATAATTCTTCTTCTAATATCCATTAATCCCAAAAATATGAAGAGAGCTGCAGTAATAGTCTTAGCCGGTCTGGTAGGTTTGGGTGTTGTACGGAGTGTTGATTTTATTATGACGGAGGTTTTGAAACCACATCAGCAGAACCGAATTATGTCAATGGTGAATCCTAACATTGATCCACTTGGCATTGGATGGAACGTGACCCAATCGAAAATTGCAATTGGATCAGGAGGTATATTTGGCAAGGGCTTTCTTGAAGGGACTCAAACTAAATTTGATTTTGTTCCTGCCCAAAGCACTGATTTTATTTTTTGTACAGTAGGAGAAGAGCAAGGTTGGTTGGGAAGCATAATTCTGATCATACTTTTCTCGTCACTCATTCTTAGAGTTATTTCAGTTGCAGAGAGACAAAAATCCAGATTTGCCAGATCCTATGGGTATGGTGCTGCCTCGATAATATTTTTTCACTTTATGGTCAATATTGGGATGACTATTGGTCTTTTTCCTGTAATAGGAATTCCCTTGCCTTTTTTTAGTTATGGTGGATCTTCGTTGATTTCCTTTACACTTTTACTTTTCACTTTACTCAAGCTTGATTCGCACCGAACGCAGGTGCTTGAACGGCTTTAGTAGGATAGCAAAGTGGATTAATTAGTTTTTAAACTTTTTGATGATCACCCTCAGTAATTCTTTTACTTCAGAGGATTGCATTTCCCACCCGTAGTATTTTGCATGATGCTGAACCAGGTAACCAACGGCATCTTCGAACGACTTACATTGCTCTACTTCTTCAATTGCATTTTCAAATGAATGTGTTTCACCATTAAAGAGCTCCTTCACGAACATATATTTGTTGTTCAAAGAGACACTTTTTAAGATACTATCAATCTTTTTAGTTGCATGAGACGTCGCGATGTCTACTGTTTCAGTTGCCAGTTTTTCGTTCAAGGTTTTTTGTCCCTTCACAAAGCGGTCATTTAATTGTTGTTTCGACTTTTCAATCGCAATTTCATCCATCTCCTCAAATTCTTGAAACAATTTTTTTTGCAACTGGCTTATTTCTTCCTCATCCTGGGCCGTGAGGGGGTGATCTTCTATAAAAAAGGTTTCTACTTTAATCGGATGAATTTGGCCAAACTGTTCAATATAGGATTCAATATCTTCTGGGGCTTCATTTGTGCTTTTCAAAATACTATCCAATTTGGAAATAATGTCTTCCTTTTCAATTTTGTCACTGTTCATATCGGATTCCAATGCATCCAAAAGGATCATATAGAGGTGTTTGTTGATTCTCACATACTTCGCCTGACTTTGTAGATATTTCAGACTCAGTGAAGGGCTTTTATTGAAATTCTGATGATAATAGTCGTAGGGAGATAATATGATCAATAAAGTTTCTGAAATGGCCTCTTCCAACAACGGACGAAAATCATCTTCGTCTATCAAGATGTTTTGGGAGAGTGCATTCATGAGAGACTTGACAGCTTTCTTTACCGTTTCATTCTTGTAGTCAAAATAAGGACTTTCCAGCCTTTGTGTTTCTTCCTGCCAACGGGTGAACAGGTTTTTCAAAATAAAAAAGTTGACCTGCTTTACAGGGCATATACCGAGGACTTCTTGGCCGGTGATAATCTTCTTTGTTTGGAAAAAATTAGATAGAATCTTATCGGCGACATTTCTGCTATAAGCTTCAATTGATTCCTGATTTAGTTTACTCTCCACTATTAGAAAATTTTTATTTGTAAAGTTATAAAATATGCCAGAGAACATTATATCGAAGTATTTTAATGGAACGTTAGTCCTGCGATATATGATCTGTTAACTTGGCATTTTTTACAACTTTATTAACAATGACTCGCGCTAAGAAGCTACTTATTATGACCTTTTTTGTGGCCAATAATACTTTGTCTCAGGATTTGATTTCGATTGGTACCTGGCGGAGTCATTTTAATTATTCAGAAGCCACTCATGTTCTTGCATCTGGAAATAATATCTATTACACTACGCCAAATGGTTTGGTATTTTTTGATAGGGAAGACAATAGCCTTACCCGTACAACCAAAGTCAATGGACTAAATGATGTTGGTATATCTGCTATTGTTTATAATGAACTCACTGAAAAGCTAATAATTGGTTATGATAACGGCAACATAGATGTCATTGATGATAGTGGAACGGTGAATTTCGATCTTATTATAAAAGCAGAAATCACAGGTTCGCGACGAATCAATGCCATATGTTCTGTTGGGCCTCTGGTTTATTTGGCGACAGCTTTTGGGGTTGTTGTCCTTGACGTTGATGATATTGAGGTAAAAGAAACTTATCAGAACCTCGGACCAGTTGGACAGAAAGCGGAAATCAATGATTGTGTAATTTTTGATGGCGCTTTGCATCTTGCGACTCAATATGGCGTGATCTCCGGGGATATCACAGGTTTAGTTAATCTTCTCAATTTTCAGAACTGGGAGCGCTATTCGTCCGAACTATCCGTTGCCTCAGAAAAGACGGATTTGATCGTCGGGACCAATAATGGATTAATTGCTACTAATGAAAACGGCATATTCTTACTGGAGAGTGAAGAATGGAGACAACTTGATTTCACACCATCGGCCGATATTAAATCAATGGTGAATTACGGCGCTGAACTTTTCCTTGTCATTGAAAATGAGGTAATTAATTATTCAATAAATGATGGAATCGCATCTGTTATTAATTATACAGATTCCCCGATGGCCGCATCGGTTACGGTAAGTGGAGATGGAATTATTTGGATTGCCGACATAAAACAGGGCTTCTATAAAGGGATTATAGGGGATTTTGAAAATTTGATTTTAGAAGGGCCATTATCAAACATTGGTTTTAAGTTGTTTTATAATAATGGATCAATGATTGTACTACCAGGTGGTTTTACAAGGGATGGTATCCCACTAAATAATGAAAGAGGGTATTCATTATTCGAAGACGGAAGATGGGAGACCCTCAATTTAGCTTCTTCCAATTTCGGAAATCTTGCAGCAATAGCAGCGAATCCCCAATCTGGGAAGCTTACCATAGGTTCTTTTGGAGATGGCATTTTTGATGTAAGTAGTCAAGTTGTTATTTCAGGGTCACCCTTTCAGGCATCCGCCCTTGATCCTGAGGCGATTCAGATTTCTGGGCTTGATTATGATAGCCAGGGCAACTTATGGGTTGCAAATCACAACAGCACTGAACCGCTACACAAGTTAGATCCTGTCGGAAATTGGCACTCTTTTAGCTTCCAGAGCCAGCCATCTCAGTTTCCACTTTCATTGACCATTAATGATTTGGATGACATCTGGATGATTTTAAATCCTGCGGAGGGGGGTGGAATACTGGTTTACAACGCGGTTATTGAACAGCAAAGATTTCTTTCCACTCAAGAAGGATTTGGGAATTTGCCAAATCTGAGTGTGACAGATATTGAGTTTGATCGAGAGGGACAAGCTTGGATAGGGACAGAGCAGGGGATCGCCTTTATGCCAAATCCGTTCAATATTTTCGATGATGTTAATTATGATTTTATAAGGCCTGTTTTTGAAAACCGGATTCTATTAGAAAATGAACGGATTACAGCAATTGGGATAGACGGCGGGAATAGAAAATGGATCGGAACAAATAACGGGCTTTGGCTATTTGAAGAATTTGGGGAGAAGGTAGTTCTCAATTTTAATGTACTTAACTCTCCTTTACCATCAAATCAAATTATTGACATTGCCATAAACCCTCGAAATGGAGAGGTATGGATATCTACGTCGAAGGGGGTCATGTCTTATAGAGGAACAGCTACCGAGCCGTCCCTGAACCATAAATCGGTCAAGATTTTTCCAAATCCCATAAGACCAAATTATGCCGGAGTTGTTGGAATATCTGGACTAGTAGAGGATGCGAATATCAAAATTACGGACATTGCGGGTCATATTGTTTTTGAAACTGAAGCTTCAGGTGGCACAGCGGTGTGGAATGCAAGGGATTTTCATGGGAACAGGGCGTCCTCTGGGGTATATCTTGTTTTTAGTTCGTCCAAAAATGGTGAGGATACTTTCGTTGGTAAAATTGCTATCATTCGCTAATGCTTCACAAAATAAAGGGCATAGTACTGAATTACATTAGATACAAAGAGACCTCTATCATTGTTAAAATATTTACCAATGATTTTGGATTACAATCCTATATCGTTAATGGCGTTCGTTCGAATCGTGGGGCTGGAAAAATCGCCTTATTTCAACCGATGACAATTCTTGACTTGGTTGTATATAAAAACGATCAGAAATCCATTCAAAGAATATCCGAATCAAGGTGCGATATTATCTATCATAGTATACCCTTCGATATCAAGAAATCGTCTGTTGCGATATTTTGGTCTGAAATCTTAAATAAGACCCTAACATCAGAGGGGTTGGAAGATAGCAGGAAGTTTGAATTCGTAAGGGAGCAACTCATTAAATTGGATGAAGCCACAGATGGAATTGAGAACTATCCGATTACATTTACTTATCAACTCGCTGAATTTTTAGGATTTGCAATTTCATGCAGTCGAGATTTAGTAAGAACCTACTCCGACGTCATTAACTCAACTCAAGAAGAATTGATCAAATATTTTGAATCGATCTTTACCGCTGTACCCCTTGAAAATAATATAAGCCAGCGTCAATTGGCACTCAATTGCTTAATTAACTATTACCAGCATCACTTTGATGGGTTTGGGTCATTGAGATCAACTGGGGTTCTAAGGCAGGTGTTTTCTTAAAAAGTGACAGTGTCATAGTATTTTGTCTCATTTGAACTAATTTTCATGTTCACTAATTTTCATCCTACTAATGAGAGACCTTTTATTGAGTATTACCACGCTTTTAATAATATTTTTAACTTCATGCGGACCTGGTCAGAACAATAGTTCTGAATCAAGTGAACAAACTGTTCAGGAGGAAACCGCTCCGACTGTTTCAAGGGTTTTCTTCGAAAGTCCCGCTGATGGAGCAACAGTTAATACAACATTTCCTGTTAGAATGGGAGTAGAAGGAATGCGAATTGAACCTGCAGGTCAGGTAAAAGAGGGATTCGGGCATCATCATATTTTGATTAACCAGACGTCATGGCCGGAAGGGGAAATCATCCCACCAAGTGATTCAACGATTCATTTTGGTAAAGGACAAACGGAAACGGAACTAACACTGGAGCCGGGCAATTATGTAATATCCCTCCAATTTGCCGACGGGGTACACACTTCTTATGGGGCATCAATGGCTACCAGTATTAAAATTATTGTTGAATAATAGTAGCTCGGAACTTATAATATAAAAACCCACCAGTGTTCGGTGGGTTTTTATATTATAAGTCCGTGATTAGTTAGTGCTAGGTGGAGTAATTCCCAACTTTGCCAGAATCAGATTAGAGATATTATCTTCTTCCCTGGCCCAAAGCAAAACAAATCCACCTCCGGAATCTGTGCTGAACACATGAGTGAAACCGTTTTCTGTTGCAACCTCTTCAATTGTATTTTGAATTTTATCATAAGCAGGTTGCAATAATTCTCCTCGCTTTTCCACAAGAGAATTTGAAGCCTGCTGTTGAAAAGCTTGTATGGAATTCTGCAGATTGACAATTTCTGTTTCCTTGTCTTTTCTTATTACTTCACTCGTTGTAGCAGGCAAGTTTTGATATTCTTCACCCTTGATTTGATATTCCTTGATTTTTGCCTGAAGCTGATTATCCAATTGTTTTTCATATGAGTCTAGTTCAGCCTGTATTTGTTTGGCTTCCGGCATCAGGCTCAATACGTAATCAATGTTGGTATAACCAATTTTTAAATTCTGTGCAAAAGTGCTACCAGTTAGAATAAATGCTACTAAGAGAGCAGCTAGCGTTTTAATTTTCATGAGTACAAATTTAATCTTCTTATTTAATTACATCATTTTCATCACCTAATTCAAGTTCTTCCAGAACATAGTCAGTATAGTCGTGGATTGGATCGGTGTAAATCATTATTAAGTCTCCCGATTTATCAAATACGATTTGTAATCGGTAAGTTTTGGCAACTCTTTCAACACCATCAAAAACGCGATCCTGCACAGGTTTTATCAATTCAATTTTCTTTAAGAAGAAAAGCCCCTCAAAGCCAAATACTTGCTTTTGATATTCTTTTACTTCATCCCATTTCTTATTGATCTCCAACCTTCGTTCATCTCTCATTTCTTTGGTCAGAAGCACTTCTTCTGCCTGTAGCTCAGCTTCCTTTGCCTGAAGCTCTTTGTACATCTTTTTGATTTCTTCCTCCCATCCCTTCGAAAGCGTCTCAATTTCAGCCTGAGCTTCCTGATATTCCGGCATTTGGTTTAGAATATAATCAGTATCCACATAACCAAATTTTTGCGCAAAACTACTATTAAAAAACAAACAATAAACAAAAAGGATGCCGAAGACTTTTTTCATGTTTTATTATCTTAAAAGCTGCCCTATTGAGAAGTGCAATTGACCACCTGAAGGCCCCGTTGTACCAGGGAGTTCGTCAAAACCATATCCCCAGTCGATTCCCAATAACCCAAATGCTGGCATAAAAATTCTGGCGCCAAATCCAGCAGATTTATTAATTCTAAAGGGATTAAATAGATTAATATCACTCCAATTATTGCCACCTTCAGCAAAACCTAGGACGTAAATAGTAGCTGTGGGATTCAATGAAACTGGATACCTCAACTCGAATACAAATTTATTATAAACTGTTCCACCACGTATACCAGTCTCTGCATCTGTTGGTACGAGGGAATTATTTTCATATCCACGCAGGCCAATGACATCATTTCCTATAAGGAAGTTTTGACCGGAAATTCCGTCGCCTCCAAGCCAGAACCTTTCAAATGGCCCTACACCAGCTTTTTTGGAATAACTTCCTATGAATCCCATATGTGCCCGTGACTGGAGAACCAGGTTCCCGAACAGCGATATATGATACCTGGCATCAAACATCCACTTATGGTACTCTACTAACTTAAATTTCTCAGCGTTCTCAGCGGATTCATAATCAATATTATTGAACAATGAGTAAGGAGGAGTTAATGAAGCACTGAGTGTTATGGACGAACCAGACCGTGGAAACATCGGACTGTCAATGCTATTTCGTGAGATTGTTGTATTGAATGTTATGTTATTTGCCGTACCATCTGAAAATCCAAGAGATGTTCCAAAATTAAACAGCCGGTATTGGAGAAATGATACTGAATTTGAGATAGTAAAGAAATCATCCGGCCATTTAAGCCTTCTTCCCAAACTTAATGTGATGTTCGCAACTTTTAGTGAGCCATTTGTCTGATTGGAGAAAAAGTCTATAATTCTTTGTACTGAATAGCTATAGCTAATACCGAAGGAATTGGGTTTGCTGCCGCCAAGCCAAGGCTCAACAAAAGATGCTGAATAACTTTGAAAACGTGGGCCATTTGCCTGCATTCTTACAGAAAGCTTTTGTCCATCGCCCATGGGAAGTGGTTTCCATTTGTTGAAACGGGGAATGTTCTTTACAGAAAAATTATTGAATACAAGACCAAGAGTACCAATGAAGCCCAACTGTCCTCCAAATCCACCGGACAATTCAATTTGGTCACTTGGTCGCTCTTCCAATGCCCATTCAATATCGACGGTTTCATCTATCGGGTTGGGTAATGGGGTAGGCACCACCTTTTCCGGGTCAAAATAACCCAACTGAGAAAGCTCTCTTTGTGTTCTGATGATGTTGGCCCTGCTAAATTTTTCTCCTGGAACTGTCCGAAGTTCCCTCAAAATAACATGGTCGCTTGTACGGGTATTACCTGAGATTATGATTTTATTAATGGTCGCTTGTGCCCCTTCAAATATCCTCATCTCTACATCTATTGAATCTTCACTCACTTCTACCTCAACTGGCCGAACTGAGAAGAACAGGTACCCAAAATCCATATAAAGTGAACTGACATCTGATCCTGATGGATTGTAATTCAACTTTTTATTGATCAGCTCTAAATCGTAAACATCCCCTTTCTTGACGCCTAAAACACGGTCAAGTTGATCGTTGGTGTAAATGTAGTTGCCCGACCAAATAACATTTCGGAAGTAATATTTCTGACCCTCGTTTATCGTCAAACTCACATTCATTTTTTTATCATTGAATCTGTAGACGCTGTCTGATATAATTTCAACATCCCGATATCCTTTTGACTTATAAAAATCAATTAGAAGATCTTTGTCTTCTTTGTATTTATCGTCAACGAATTTAGCAGTTTTGAAAAAGTTGAGTTTTATCTGACCACTCAAAAACTCCTTAAGATCTTCTTTGGTATAAACGACAGATGAATCAAGGAAATTACGAATCTTTTTTGGCCTAAAAATGTTCAAGGCCTCGTAGAATATTGTTCTCGGTAACCTGAACCGAATATGCTCATTGGTCGACTTGAGCTTTTTCTTCAACCTATTATCACTAAAAGCGTCATTCCCTTCAATATAAATCTTTTCAATCTTGGTCTTGAATCCTTTATCAATAGATATATCGAGATAAATACTATTACGAAGTACGGTATCGGCCCTTTGTGAAATTGCAACCGTTGTTCCCAAATAACCTTTTTCGTAGAGGTATTTTTTTATCGTTAATTCAGCGTTTTTGACAATGGCATCAGTTACCACCCGGCCTCGAATCAGGTCAATTTTCTCAAGAATTTCTTTTTCATGGGTTTGATTAAGGCCACTAATCTCGAATTTAGTTAGTCTCGGACGTTCTATCAGAAGTAAGGTCAAGTAGACTTTCCCATTTTCAACTTTAGTAACTTCAACTGATACATTTCCGATAATGCCTTGTCTCCAAAGGTTTTTTACTGCATTCGTAATGGGTTCACCTGGAATCTTGATTTTATCGCCAATGCTTAATCCGGATAAAGAAATCAGAGCGTTCTTATCGAGGAACTCAACGCCTTCTACCTGGATATCGGCAATTTCATATTCCTTAGGACTTGAATAATTGATTTGTAGTTCATTGGTTTTTTCCTCGACACGAGGAAATCTTATTTGTGCGAAAGTGACAAAGTTTGAGAAAATAAATAAGCTGAGAAAAAAGCTTCGTCTTAATCTCATAGTCCACTTTTCACTTGTTCACTTATTCGTCCGAACCTGCGGTCGCGTTTTTGAAATGAAGCGATTGCTTCAATTAAGTGTTTTTTTCGGAAATCTGGCCAAAGTTCATCTGAGATATAGAGCTCAGTATAAGCCAGCTGCCACAAAAGAAAATTGCTGATACGCAACTCTCCACTCGTTCTGATAAGAAGCTCTGGGTCAGGCATATTTTTCGTGCTCAAACTTTGGCTAATCATTGCTTCATCAATATCATCGACAGTAAGTTCGTTTTTGGCAACTCGTGTTACCAATGACTTGAGTGCCTCTTTAATGTCCCAGCGGCCACTATAATTAAGCGCTAAATTCAGGGTCAGTCCACTATGGTTTTTGGTAGCCTCAATTGCAGAATGAAGTTCAATTTGACAATCAACTGGTAGTAAAGTAATATCTCCGATCGACTGCAGCTTCACATTATTTTCGGTTAAAGTTTTCAGTTCTTGTCTAATTGTTGATACCAGTAAAGACATAAGACCTTCTACTTCTGGTTTTGGCCTATACCAGTTTTCAGTTGAAAAAGCATAAAGTGTCAAATATTCAACACCAAGTTCCGCACAGGTTTCTGTTGTTTCACGTACTGCCTTTACAGCATTTCGATGACCAAAAATCCGAGATGCCCCCTTCTTTTTTGCCCACCTGCCATTTCCATCCATTATGATAGCAATGTGCTTCGGTAAGTTCGCTAAATCAAGCTGTTGATTCATTGCAAATTGATCAGGCTATTTTTTGAACTTGCAAAGTTGCTACTTTTTTAGGCATTATAAAAAGAGACAAACAAATCCCTTATTCAATCTTATCAAATGCTCAATATGCCGAATTGGTTGGTTAGTAGGGACGGATTTTACTCTTCATCATTGATTCATTGGGAATATAGGGGAACGGGCAGGGTATATTATAAAAGATGTAGCTGATTGAAAATCCAAAAAAATAATACCAATCATTTTCTCCAGGATGCCCAAATTGAAAATTCTTATTGGTTACGCTTGTATCCGAAACACCATCCAACAAATCAAAAAAAGTTTTTCTCGCACCAAATTCAAAACCAAGGGAGTATTTTTTCCCAAGGAGGTGCTTAAAACCGATCCCAAAAGGGACTACTGGTTGCATTTTATTAAACTTCTCCTCCGTTTGCACCCCAGTTATTCTCGCCATGCCAAATCCTGCAAAGAAGTATGGAGACCATTTGATAGGAGACTTGTCATGTTTAAAATTAAGGAAATTATACTCTAGTGTTGCCGCTGACTCCAAAATATTAGCACTAAATGAAGCATCTCTTAAATTAGCAGCTGGGTCGAGAGGTTTACTGTCATCACCGTGAATGCCACCATATGTTAGTGATAACCTTATACTCGTGACATCGCTAAAGTTGAATTTATAAAAACCGAAGAGACCTGGCTTGATATTCGAAACCCTGTACCCCCTGATCATGTCGCCTGCATAGTTGAAGCCTCCTAAGCCTCCACCGACTTCAATGGCTTGTCCAAAAATTTCTGTAGTAAAAACACTGAGTGAAAGAATAATCAGGATCTTTCTTCCATCAACTATTAAGATTGAATTCACAAAGAGGGGGTGATCATTACCTGAATTTTGCTCTTCGAACGTTCTTACCCGAAAGATAGTATACGATCCTTAATTGAGATACGAGGTAAAAGTCGTTGTCCTTAGGACTGCCTCTAACTTCCCCAACCGTATAGTTTGCGCCTACGGAATATGTCATACCATCTTGAGCTTTGTAGCCTGAAACTGTAAAATATTGAGGATCTCTGGTTTTGCCGGTTACTACATCTGTAGTTTCAGCGCCTCTTTCTGCCATGGCCCTCGCGAGTTCACTATCAAGGAGGCTCAATTCAATATTATCCTTACTGACGTCATCAATATAATCAAAGAATAATTGTCTAAGACCAAACTCAAGTTGGGCATCTAAGTTTTGTATTAGTCTGACTTTAACACCAAGGCCTACTGGAATAGCCATCTGAATCTTACTATATTTTTTCCCCTCCGTCTCCAGGTCTCTTAAGCTAACAAACTTGCCTGCTTCAGCCAGTGGATTGCCAAGTAAGTCAGTATCCGGGGCTTTAGCTTTGGGATTATGAGAGAAAATAGCCAGCCCTATGAAAACATAGGGATTAACTGGGAACCGAGATCCAATTCCACCATAATTAGGGAAAAGATCAAATTCCAGACCCAATGATAATTCCTTGATGGCATTCTCAAAACTTAAATTCCTCTGGTATCTTCCAAACCCACTTGATCTTTCAGTGGGTTTTGCCGTTTCAAAATCACTGGCTTGAATTTTTCCATAATTAAAAGCAATTCTGCCTGCAGCTTAAGGGTGGAACTTTTTCCCTCCTACTATTCCAAACCCTGATTTCGTGAAACCGATATCAGTACTAAGTTTTTTAGGCGCCGGGGAAATGTCTCCGAAGTAATTCATAGCATTTATACTCACTCCAACGAACCAGTTTTTTGCCTCTGATCTTAGATCGTGAACACTTCCACCACGATAATTGGACGTTACTGAAGAGCCTTTGGGCCTCTTGTACCTCCTATTTTGTGCTATTGCAAGATCGCAAAAAGCAACACTTATAATAACGGTTGTAACAAAGAGAAAAACTAACCTTTTCATGCGTTCAGGCTTGATATTTTAATTATTTGCTTAAGTTGTTCTGGTTTGAATCTACAAATAAGATGAATTTATGAGAAAAATTCAATTTCTTATATCAAAACCCCAATTTAATTTATTCCGCAGTGTATCCAAAAATGAATAACCTTTCATTTTGATCAGATTAGCAGTGAATGACTCCTTGAGCACTTTCATTTTGACCGACGCACCCACAGTTGCTGAACGACTGTCCAGTGATGTCAGAAATTTGGTTTCCCTACTATCCACTTCTATTTTTATAATACTCGAATCAGAAACAACCATAGGTGTAACGTTCAAATTGTGCGGATTGATAGGTGTAATGAGGAAATTTTGAGAGGATGGCAACACAACTGGCCCGCCACAACTCAAGGAATATCCTGTAGATCCAGTTGGGGTAGAAATCATTAAACCATCAGCCCAGTAAGTATTTAGCAATCTGTCATTAATATGACATATTACCCTAATCATCGAAGACGTGTCATTCTTTACGACAGTCATCTCATTTAAGGCAAAGTTGAGGTCCTTAAAGATATTCTGTTCCGTCTCAAGGCGAATGAGAGTTCTTTTATCAAGACTGAAGTCATTTTTAAAAAGTGAATCCAGTGCTACTGCAATGTCAGTTTTGGCTGTAGTTGCCAGAAATCCAAGCCTTCCGGTATTGATGCCCAAAATGGGAATACCAAGGGAGCCTACATGGGTGACAGTCTCCAGCAGCGTTCCATCACCACCAATTGAAAAAATAAAATCAATTGGTTTTTCCATTTTCAATTTTGAAAAAGTCTGAAGCCTCTCAACTTTTAACGAAGAACCTGAGATTATTTTTCCAAAAGATGGAGAAAAAAGCATATCAACGCCATGGGATGATAATATATTTATGATCTCCTGAACGTATTGAGTGGATTCTTCAATGAATTGTTTGCCGTGGAGGGCTATTCGCATCAGATACCGTTTTAACTTAAATTGAGGTATTTCATCAACATATCCAGCCTTTCTTTATCATTTCCATCCTTAGGTTTATTGCTGAATTGGTCTTCCACTTTGTATCCGAATCTAATGAAGGTTGCATCAATAGGACCTAAATCCTCCTTATTAAGTTTTAGAGTAAGTCTAATGATTGCTGAATCCGCCAAATCTGTCATAACATAACTGCTAAGAATTTTATAACCCTCAGACTCAACAAGACGGCTGATTTCCGAAAGGGAATAATCGATTTGTTTCAGTGAGATGACAATTATACCTCCTGGCAGATTAACTGACGCAGTTTTAGCATATGCCTCAATTACGTCCTGAACAGAGATAACACCTTTATACTCATTCTCACTAATAACCGCGACCAGACTGCTGTGATTCTCATAGGCCAACCGGACTACATCATAGTAATGTTGATTCTCCTGTACAATACACGAAACAGCGCTTAGTTCGTAATCCTGGATTTTTTCGTAAGCCTTATCAAGATTGAATATTGTCTCTTCAGATAAAAACCCAACAAAGATACCTTCACTCAATACTGGCAATTGCGGAACTCTTAATTCCTCCATCCATTTCATGCATTTAGAGATATCGTCTTCCAGACGAAGGGGAGGGATCATATAATTTATCAAATCCTTCGCTCTCATACGGCAGTAATTGGGGATTTAAGAAATTCTTCAAGTAATGCGTTAAACTTTACTGGCTGTTCCATCATCGGGGCATGGCAGCATTTATCAATGAACCGTAACTTAGATTTGATGATTAACCTATTGAAATCATGGGCTACCATTGGTGGTGTAATTGTATCATTTAATCCCCAGATTAACAATGTGGGCACTTTTATTTTCACGATTTCTGTGGCCATGTTGTTCCGTTGAGCGGACTTCGCAATGGCCACGATACGCATGCATTTGGATATACTATTCGTCGTTTCGAAAATTTCCTGAATATATTCCTCACCTATAACTTTTGGGTTGTAGAATGTGTACTGAACCCTTTCCTTTATATAATCATAATTTCCTCTTTTCGGGAAAGAACCGCCCATCGAATTTTCAAAAAGCCCGGAACTACCGGTAAGGACTAGACGGATTACGTTTTCAGGCTCATCCAGGGCATAGATAAGGGCCAAATGTCCACCAAGAGAATTTCCCATAAGCGTAACATTTTGCAAATCCTTGAGTTTGACAAAACCTTTAATGTGAGCGACCAGACCTTCAAGCCCAGCTTCCCTGATTGGCATTTCGTAAATTGGTAATAATGGAATGATGACTCGATAGTTTTTAGAGAACTGGTCAACAATTGCTTCCCAGTTGCTCAGAGTCCCGAAAAGGCCATGCAATAGGAGTAGCACCTCGCCTTGACCTTCATCAATGTATTCATAGCCCTGTTCCTCCCTAATCTGAAGCATTGTTTAATTGATTTTATCCCATGTAATTATAATAACAAAAAAATAGAGATAAGAAAATTTGCAAACGTTGAATTCGCGGTTGTTCACGTTTGTGGAAAATCAGGTTTGTTTTTTATTAGTTCTTGAAAAACGGGTAGCCAGCCTGAAAACACGTCCAATAGAAATGGGGCGAAAGATGCAATAATTGGATATAAAACAGAACCTTCACCAAATTGGCCTAAGGGGAAGGGAGCAAATGTTTCCACCACCCAAGTCATCAAACTAAGAAACAGAGCCCATTTAAGCACCCCTGCGATTGCTCCAACTATATTATCAAATGAGCCTAAGAGCGTCATATCCAGTAAGCTTTTCAGCGCTTTCCCAGTAAGGTTAATTACTACTACTATGAAAATGAAAATGACAAAAAAAGCAATGAAAGGAAGAATATTTTCATAACCATGGATAAATTCAGACAACATGTCAGCGCCCCAATACATCAGATGAAATCCCCCAATGATGGACAGAAAAAACCCAATGATTCCCAGTAATTGCATGAGCAGGCCTGTTTTGAAGCCCTGATAAGCTCCGAAGCCTAATAATATTAAGATTCCAATGTCAATACCAGTCACTGATCAGGGAGTCAAAAGCTCTTTAACTATTTGTGATATGACTTTTCCATCAGCTTTTCCGGCTAATGATTTTGTTGCAGCACCCATTACTTTTCCCATATCCTGAGGGCCAGTGGCGCCTAATTCATCCACAATTCTTTTTAATTCACTTTTAAGCTCATCTTCTGATAATTGCTCTGGTAAGTATCTGTTGATAATCTCCAGTTCTGCAGCCTCCTTGGAGGCCAAATCATCACGTCCCTGCTCATTAAAAAGGTCGAATGACTCCTTTCGTTGCTTTGCCGCTTTTGTCAATAGCTTCATTTCAATGTCAGGAGTCAGCTCATTTGATGCACCCTTTTCTGTTTCAGCTATGAGGATCAATGATTTTATTGATCGCAGGGCTGTGAGTCTTCCCTGGTCTTTGGCTTTCATTGCCTCTTTGATGTCCTGGTCTATTGTATTTTTTAAACTCATTGTTCCGGCATCGATTTATGTTGTAGATTCTTTAATTTCAAGCAAATTTAAGGAGAAGCGACCATTAAATGACCAGACTTAGCGTCAATGTAAATAAAATAGCCACCCTCAGAAACGCGAGGGGAGGTAACAACCCGAATATTGTTGAAGTGGGCATTGATTGTGAACGGTTTGGAGCCCAGGGAATCACTGTACACCCACGGCCAGATGAGCGTCATATTCGATATTCTGACGTCTTGCTATTAAAGGATGTTATTATAACCGAGTTCAATATTGAAGGGTATCCTGACAGGAGATATCTCGATTTGGTAAAGAAAGTAAAACCTGCCCAGGCAACGCTTGTGCCCGATGCGGTGGACGTAGTTACCTCCAATGCGGGTTGGGATACGATTACGAATGCAGCTCTTTTAACAGATATATGCCAGGAGATAAAGGGTGAGGGCATCAGAATTTCAATTTTTGTTGACCCGAATCCGAAAATGGTGGAAGGCGCCTTGAAAGTTGGCGCAGATAGAGTAGAGCTTTATACAGAGCCCTATGCCTCCAATTACCATAATAATAAACACAAAGCCGTAAAGGATTATATCGAATCAGCAGGCATAGCCAGAGACATTGGTCTTGAGGTCAATGCCGGGCATGACCTGGATCTGCATAACCTTCGTTTTCTCAAGGAATCTATTCCTTATCTTGCCGAAGTTTCAATTGGACATGCTTTGATATGTGATGCCCTGTATTATGGATTGGAAAATACTATTG
Source organism: Bacteroidota bacterium (assembly GCA_027592755.1). Lineage (GTDB taxonomy): Bacteria > Bacteroidota > Bacteroidia > Cytophagales > Cyclobacteriaceae > JAJCYL01. The sequence goes on from JAQCLE010000001.1 coordinate 41,627, forward strand.
GGATGTACCTGAGGCAACTGAAAGATAAAGGACACGAATGAATCAACTATTCTTTCGGGAATTCGGTCAGGGTGAACCATTGATCATTCTTCACGGCTTACTTGGCGCATCTGATAATTGGGTAACTCTGGGGAAGCAATATGGCCAGCACTTTCATGTTATTGTTCCCGACCAGCGGAATCATGGTCAATCATTCCACAGTGATGAATTTGATTACTCAATAATGGCTCAAGACTTGCAAGCGTTGGTTGACGAAAAGGGCTTTAATGCTTTCAATCTAATGGGGCATTCTATGGGAGGTAAGGTTGTCATGCAATATGCACTTCATCATCCAGGAAGAGTAAACAAGCTTATCGTGGCAGATATGGCTCCCAAAGCCTATAAAATGGACTATAATCTCATTTTTGAAGCTTTAAGGTCGATTGATATAGATGGCCTGGGGTCAAGAAATGAAGCGGAAATAGTTCTTGCACAACGAATTGAAAACTTCGCTATGCGACAATTCCTATTGAAAAATCTGACAAGAAATACAGATGGTTTTGAGTGGCGGCCCAACTTGGCCGTTATCGAATCAAACATCAACAAGCTTGGTCAGTGGATGTTAAGTGACTCTGTTTTTGAAGAGCCCACTCTATTTATCAGTGGCATCAAGTCAGGTTATGTTACCAAAGATGACAGGGAATCAATAAAGAAGCATTTCCCAAATTCACAATTTGCCGAACTTGATGCAGGTCACTGGCTTCACGCTGAACTGCCAAATGATTTTTTGGAAACAACTTTGAGATTTTTAGAATCCAAGTAAAGATTATTCTTACTTGATTTTATTGATCAGATAAAAAACCAAAGTAAGCAGAAGGCTTAATAAAATGCTGGTCACTATTGGAAAATAAAATGTAAAATTCTCTTTTCTAATGACTATGTCGCCCGGTAACCTTCCAATACCTGGAAACTTATTGCTTAAAGTCAGGATCAAGCCCAACACGATCAAGACTATACCAAATAATTAATAATGTTCTTCCTATCATTGAACTGTGAAAGCGCCTGGCAAACTTTATCTGATCCCATCAATTCTTGCGCCCGGAAGTACAAATGTAATTCCAGAGCAGACAAGGTTAGTGATCGCTGGTCTGGATTATTTTTTGGTAGAAAATGCACGTTCAGCAAGAAGGTTTATAAGTGCCTTGAACCTGGGTATTCAAATCGATCAATTGCAATTTGAACTGGTTGATAAGAAAACTTCTTTTGAGGAATCAATGGAATTGTTGGAGCCAATAAGACAAGGAAAGAACGGAGGCATCCTTTCTGAAGCAGGGTGCCCCGGTGTGGCCGATCCTGGAGCGCTCACGGTAAGTTCAGCCCATCAGCTAGGCATAATGGTTGTTCCTCTTAGCGGTCCATCATCTGTTCTCTTAGCATTAATGGCCTCTGGATTTAATGGTCAATCATTTGTATTTCATGGTTACCTGCCAATTGATAAAGATGAACGAAAGAATAAAATAAGGGAATTAGAAAGGGCAGCATTGAGATCGGGTCAGACTCAAATTTTCATGGAAACTCCTTACAGGAATGAGCAGATTTTTCAAACCTTAATCCAGGTCTGCAATAACAACACCAGGCTTTGCATTGCTTCAAATATCACAGCAGAAAACGAAACAATTAAGACATACTCCATTGAACGGTGGAAGAAATCACGTCCTGACATTTATAAAATCCCTACTATTTTTATAATTGGGCAATAACATTTGACCATTAATTCTTGCGACAATAGATAGGGTAATTCTTGATAGAAGTTGTTTATGTTCTATATAGTTTACGGTTGGTTGATAAAAAAGAGGGCACGAGCGCCCTCTTTTTTAGTTTCTGAACCCGACTAATTCCATCGATAAAACATTGACTTTAGTTATAAAAAACCCCAGCATCTCTGTTGGGGTTTTAAATTTTCCATTAGTGAATTTTAACTTCCACACATTTCGCAATCATCCGGATTATCAATGGAACAAGCAACTGCAGCCAGGCTCTCAACCTTTTGTTCCTCCAGTGTCTTCTGAGTCTCCTTTTTGGGTTGTTTTAAAGCTTCCTTATTCACAGTAAACTTGATTGCATCAGCAGCGGCCTTTGTTCTCAAGTAATACATGCCGGTTTTGAGACCCAACTTCCAGGCGTGGAAGTGCATGGAAGTGATCTTTCCAAAGTTTGGCTCCTGTATGTGGATGTTCATACTCTGGCTCTGGTCAATGTATGCTCCTCGATCGGCGGCCATTTCAATGATTGACTTCTGAGAAATCTCCCAAACTGTGCGATAGAGTTCTTTGATATTATCTGGAATTTCAGAGATATTTTGAATAGAACCATTTTCAGACATAAGCCGGTTCTTCAGGCCTTCATTCCATAATCCAAGTTCAATCAAATCTTTAAGCAAGTGTTTATTCACAACAATAAATTCACCTGATAAAGTTCTTCTTGTATAAATATTTGAGGTATAGGGTTCGAAGCACTCATTGTTACCTAAAATCTGTGAAGTGGAAGCTGTCGGCATCGGTGCAAGAAGCAATGAATTTCTCACACCATTCTTTTTCACCTCTTTTTTAAGAGCATCCCAGTCCCAACGTCCAGAATCAGGAGTAATACCCCACATGTCAAATTGGAAGATTCCTTTGGAAACAGGCGAACCTTTGAAAGTTTGATAAGTACCATCAACAGTGGCAAGTTCCATAGATGCTTCCATGGCACCGTGATAGATGGTCTCATGGATTTCCTTGTTTAACTTTCTTGCACCTGGAGAATCAAAAGAAAGTCTCATAAGTAGGAATGCATCAGCCAGTCCCTGGACACCTATGCCAATTGGCCGATGTCGCATATTAGAGTTTCTGGCTTCCTCAACCGGATAGTAATTGATGTCAATTACTTTGTTGAGATTCTTAGTAACTACTTTGGTGATGTCATGCAATTCCTGGTGATCAAATTCACCATTTTCAGTTATGAATTTTGGCAGTGCAATTGAAGCAAGGTTACAAACTGCAACTTCATCAGGGGCTGTATATTCTACAATTTCAGTACAGAGGTTACTTGACTTGATGGTACCAAGATTCTTCTGATTAGATTTCTTATTACAGGCATCTTTATAAAGCATATAAGGTGTACCTGTTTCAATTTGGGATTCAACTATTTCAAACCAAAGATCCTGGGCTTTTATGGTTTGTCTAGCCTTCCCCTCCTTTTCGTATTTTTCATAAAGTTTCTCAAATTCTTCACCATAACAATCAGGTAAACCGGGGGCCTCATTGGGGCAGAAAAGTGACCATTCACCATTTTCCTCAACCCGTTTCATGAAGAGGTCGGGAATCCACATGGCATAAAACAGATCGCGAGCCCGAAGTTCTTCCTTACCGTGATTTTTCTTAAGTTCCAGGAATTGGAAAATATCTGCATGCCAGGGCTCGAGATAAATCGCAAAACTGCCTTTCCTTTTTCCACCACCCTGATCGACATACCTTGCGGTCATGTCAAAATTGCGCAGCATGGGTACGATGCCATTGGAAGTGCCATTGGTCCCTTTAATGTATGAGCCGGTTGCCCTTACGTTATGGATGCTTAGCCCAATTCCACCAGCTGACTGTGAAATTTTTGCACATTGTTTTAATGTATCATAAATACCATCAATGCTATCATCTCTAACCTGAAGAAGGAAGCATGAAGATAGTTGAGGTTTAGGAGTGCCTGCATTAAAAAGGGTTGGTGTAGCATGGGTAAACCACTTCTGAGAAAGAAGATGATAAGTTTCAACAGCAGCCTCAATATCGCCCATATGTATACCGATGGCTACTCGCATTAACATGTGCTGTGGACGTTCCACGACATTGTCATCGATTCTCATCAAATAGGATCTTTCGAGGGTTTTGAATCCGAAATAATCATAACTGTAGTCGCGATCGTAGATGATGGTTGAATCAAGCAAGGCAGCATTCTTTTTTACGATTCCGTACACCTCCTTCGAAATAAGTGAAGCATTTTGACCTGTCTTTGGATCGACATAGGTATAGAGACGCTTCATGGTGTTGGAAAATGACTTGCTTGTGACCTTATGAAGATTTGAGATGGCTATTCTGGCCGCAAGAATGGCGTAGTCCGGGTGTTTTATGGTCAGTGATGCTGCTGTTTCGGCGGCCAGGTTATCCAGCTCTATTGTGGTCACTCCATCATATATCCCATTAATCACCTTCTTGGCAATCTCAATGGGTTCTACATAGAGAGTATTCAAACCATAACATAGCTTATCGATCCGAGCAGTTATTTTATCAAATTTTACTGATTCCCGGCGACCATCTCTTTTTACTACTAACATTTACTGAATTAATTTTAGGTTGTGCTTATGATTATAAATTTACTTTCAAATAGTTAGAATTCCTCGTTCAAAGAGAACTTAGAGGACACATTTTCATTGTCATCTTTTATCACACCGGCTTTTTGATATTCTGCTACTCTTTTCTCAAAGAAATTAGTTTTCCCTTGAAGTGAGATCATGTCCATGAAATCGAACGGGTTAGATGAATTATAAATTTTGGGGCATCCCAATTCCATCAAAAGCCTGTCTGCAACAAATTCAATGTACTGGCACATTAGCTTATCATTCATCCCAATCAGATTGACAGGCAATGCATCAGTCACAAACTCCTGTTCGATTGAAACCGCATCCCTAATAATTTCCTGAACTGTTTCAATAGGCAACTTGTTTTTTAAATGATCATTATAAAGTAAGCAGGCAAAATCACAGTGCAAGCCTTCATCCCTGGAGATCAATTCATTTGAAAAAGTCAGGCCAGGCATCAGACCCCTTTTCTTTAACCAAAAAATCGAACAGAAACTTCCGGAAAAGAAGATGCCTTCAACGGCAGCAAAAGCAATTAGTCTTTCCTGGAAATTACCTTCATCAATCCACTTAAGTGCCCAGTGTGCTTTTTTGGTCACACAATCCATCGTATCGATGGCGTTGAGCAATTTGTCCTTTTCTTTAGGGTTTTTAACGTAAGTATCAATCAATAGTGAGTACGTCTCTGAATGGATGTTTTCAATAGCAATTTGAAAACCATAGAAAAATTTGGCCTCGGTATATTGAACTTCAGATACGAAATGCTCAGCCAGGTTCTCATTTACGATACCATCGCTTGCAGCAAAAAATGCAAGTACGTGAGAAATAAAATGTCGCTCACCATCATTCAAGTTTGCCCAGTCTTTTAAGTCCTGACTCAGGTCAATCTCTTCGGCGGTCCAAAAACTGGCTTCGGCTTGTTTATAGAATTTCCAGATATCGTGATGTTCAATCGGAAAAAGGACGAAGCGATTTTTGTTTTCCTGTAAGATTGGTTCATGTAAATCCTGAATTGCAGTACTCATATGTTAATTAATAATCTCCTGTTTTGATTAAATGATATGCATTGATGTTAAAATAATACGAGAAGCTTGGCTCCTCATTACTGTTTGAATATTTAAATTTTAATTTGTAGTCCGGTTGAGTAATCCGGCGAACAGCGACCCCCCAATTGAGCCATACAAATATGTTGAATCAAGGCCAAAAAATCAAAGTTAAGGAACTGTCAATTGTGAGAAATCATTAGGTAATATAAGTGCTTATAACCTCTTATTTTTGAGTTCATTAAGAGTTCATTTCGCAATGAAAACTTCACTCTATTTTCAATGTATAAGGGGGTAAAAATTTTTTAAAAAATTTATGAAAGATGACAAGATCACACAATCATTTGTTAGTTATTCCATTCATTATATCTTTGCACTCCATTTTTTCGAAACACATTTAAGAGATGTACGCAATTGTAGACATAGCAGGGAAGCAATTTAAAGTTGAAAAAGACAAATCAATTTTTGCTCCCAGACTGGAAGGAGAGGAAGGCTCTTCTATAGATTTCAACGATGTGCTGTTGTTGGATGAAAATGGCAAGGTGAAAATTGGCGATCCAAAAGTAAAAGGCGCAAAAGTTTCAGGAAAAATTCTTAAACATGTAAAAGGAGATAAAGTAATCGTCTTCAAAAAGAAAAGAAGAAAAGGCTATAAAAAGAAAAATGGTCACCGTCAACAATTCACGAAAGTATTAATAGAAGGAATTGCTTAATTATTTAAATCATGGCGCATAAAAAAGGTGCAGGTAGTACGCGAAACGGTAGAGAATCGGAAAGCAAACGGTTAGGGGTTAAGAAGTATGGTGGACAGCAGGTAATTGCCGGTAATATAATAATACGTCAGCGTGGCACAAAGCATCATCCCGGCACGAACGTTGGATTAGGTAAGGATCATACATTATTTGCCCTGGCTGATGGCACGGTTGAATTCAAAAAAAGCAGGCAAAATAGATCCTTTGTTTCTGTTGTTGTACCGACAGAATAATTATAAACACATATAAAATATAAAGGGTGCACTCCGCAAGGAATGCACCCTTTTTTGTTTATAGAATCTCAACTTTCCTATTTACCGATTTGAGGCATTTCGAGTTTCTTTCTTTGATACCCATTAGGAGTGCTGAATTTGTCAGCTGCTATTTCTCGTTTGAGTATTTCCATTACCTGATTCTCACCACTCAATTTACCATCCACAAAACTTAATGATTTTACAGGTATGCCTTCGCGGAAAGCTGGGTTATCATCGAGATTGGCAGCCATTCCTTGTACCGAGGGCCCCATGGGTAACACCCCTACAAATTCCATTATGGTCTGGCTGAAAACCTCACTCATGACCTCGAAGCTTTTAAAATCTTCTCTTGAGACGCCCATATCTTTATGGGATGCCAAATACATTTCACCCACCTTAGTTTCGTTTTGAATGGCATTGTATTTATCAGTTGACCAGCTCATTACTTTGACTCCAGAGGATGCTTTCGAAAATGTGGTTTCTGGTTGACTCCCAGCATCTAAATATTTTCCAAGGGATTTTTTAATAAGCTCTTGTTGTTCAGGGGGCATGTTATTTAAAAATGCCTTGGTCATCTGGAGCATCTGTCTGATTTGAGCAACAAAATTTTTGAGCTCTGATTCGGTGACCTGGTAATATTCTTTTTTTTGGTGATCAATAAAAATGAACTCCTTTTTTACGGAATCGAAAATCAAGGAATTATCATCACTCATAAATTTATTTTCAATCAATAGCTTCTCACCCTTAAAATAAAAATTGGTTTGACCAGCATCATTTTTGTCCTTGTCAAAATTCTTGCTAATCAGGGTTATATCTCCCGCTTGTAAACTGACTGATTGAAGGACTGCTACTAATAATATTAATACTCTCATTGTTGTTCGTTATTTGTTTAACCCACCGAAGTATACCAAAATCGTTCCAATTATATTCCGACAGGTGAAAAGTCATTAAAAAATGTTTCGGGGAAGCTATCATGTCGTTGAATCTCGGTTATTTCTCGTTCACCCCGATTTCCGGAAAGCATTACGCCATTAAAATCTTTATATTCCCTCCAGGGCATAATAAAATTTGGATCGTCCTGGGTCTCTTGCTTATAATATGCCCATTGTGAGATAAGTTTTGTTTCGGCATCTACCCAGATTTCATAATAGTTTTCTGGAGTGAATCCAACATCCTTAAACCTCAATGACAGGAGATATGCCTCTCGGCCATCCTGGGTAGTGTCTGAATCGATAAATTGAAGTGTAACGCCTGAGTCCTTCAGTTTGAAGGGCATACATAGCCAGTATGAATCATTTATCCAGGCCCCTTTAGCCTGCCTCAGGTACTTATTGAGGGAGTCTGGTTGTGTTATTTCTTCTCCTTTCAACATCACCCGACCTTGATCTGTATTAATATTAATTATTGCTTCCCGGTCTTCTTTTAAATATTTAATACGGACATCACCGGTCCATTTATCCCAAAAAAGCTTTCTGTTGCCAAAGAAATTCCAACTTATCCCCCGGAGGTTGTCCCAATTTTTTCTTCCACCCATGGCATTCATTACATCATCTGCAATTTTGATTGCCTCAGGACTTGAATTGGCAACGTCGAAACCTTCGGCCGGGAGATTTTCAACGATTTCAGTGTCTTCCGAGCCTTTTGTTGATTCAGTATTTGAACTACAGCCTGAAACAGCCACGACAAGTGGCAACATTAGAATAAATAGATTTTTCATGTTTTTAGAGCGTTTGAATTCGGTAAAGATATTTGATCTTTATGAATAAAGCTTCCCTACGAATTCGCCATATCCATTGAATTTCAATGTAGGTCTTGGCTCGCCGTCCGGAATCATCCTTTCAATTTTTTGAGACCACCTCGGATGGGGAACATCAGGATCAATGTTTGATAAGAATGGATATTCATTTGGCGACAGGGTATTCCAGAAGGTTTTAGGCTTTTTATTGGTAAACTCCAATTTGACAATAGACTTAGTGTTTTTGTAACCATATTTCCAGGGAACAATGAGCCGCATTGGGGCTCCATTTTGTTTGGGGAGTGGTTTTCCATAAATGCCTGTAGCGATAAATGCGAGCTCATTCATGGCTTCATCAATTCTCAAACCTTCATGATATGGCCAAGGGTACCAGTCCTGGTTTTCAACACCAATCATCTGAGATTTATCAACAAAACTTGTCATGCTGATATATTTGGCATTATTCATTGGTCCAAAGAAGTCTATCAGTTTTTTCAATGGAAAGCCAGTCCAGGGAACGGCCATCGACCAGCGCTCAACACATCTAAAACGACAAGTCCTTTCTTCCAAACCGAATTCCTTGATCATTTCTTCAAGAAAGTAAATCCCGGTTTTATTTGCCAATCCTGAAACTTCAAATCTCCATCCTCTGGTATCAAAAGGGTCGACATATTTGTAGGCGTTGTAGATATTCCTGTCTTTCGGGCTGATGAACTCATAGAAATTATTATAATGAGTTGCATCATATTCTTCTGTCATAGGCCGGTCAAGGACATATTTCTCATTTCTAATAGCCGGATAGAACTTATCCATTCCTTGAAATGTGAAGTTATTATCTTGATTCTTGTTTTTTGAGAAACCTATCATCGGCGATGCCAGCAATGCACCAGTTGCCAATCCTATTTGTTTTAATATGGTACGTCTGTTATAATAGATTGATTCTTCAGTTGCTTTAACCTGTGTGCCGTTCCACAGATTCTGTTTAATAATGTTTGCCATTTGAAGGTATTTAAGGTAGAAACTTAATATTTTATTCCCAGATGTAGTAACTCTAAAACTCCTTAGATGGAGAAATAGTTGCTTTGCCAATCATTTGGCACAAATGATTGGCAAAGACAACACGCTGATTTTTAGTGAATGGTAAATCCATTATTTTCGCCGATGGTAAGAGTAATCATTTAGCATCCCATGTTTTGAAAATGGATAAAACGGAACCCTCGAAAGGTCGTACCAAATTTCTGGTTAGAAATCTATTAAAGGGATTCTTATGGTTGGTCGCCTTAATCGTCTTGTTTGTTTGGGTTAGAAACGAATTGGGAACTGATTATTTCACATGGCTAGAACCTGTATATGAAAATTCCTTTGCCATTTACTCCATCTTCTTAGCTTCCGAAGTGCTTATCGGGATTATCCCCCCCGAGCTTTTCATGATTTGGGCATCCAGGAATGGCGTGATAGTCGATTATATTGGAAATATTATCTTATTGGCTTCTATTTCCTATGCCGCTGGTCTTATTGGCCACTGGATTGGTAATTATCTAAATACCAGTAAATTCTATAGGCTATTAAAGAGAAATTTTCTTGGTAAGTATGAAAAATACATCAATGATTTTGGAGGATTTATAATTGTAGTTGCTGCTCTCACGCCAGTTCCTTTTTCAGGAATAGCAATGCTTATGGGGTCGTTGCACTATCCAGTAAAACGATATCTACTTTTTGCTCTTTTTCGTTTTTTGAGATTCGGAGTATATGCGGCGATAATCTGGGAAGCCAATTTGTTATGACTTTGATTCGGCTAATTGGAGTGCTTTCATTTTCAATTTAACTTCAGTCATTGTTTCCTTATTTAATTCCATGTAAATACGGAAGCTCTCATTAGCCGCCAATTCTTCATTGATAAGCATTTCGAATGCCTTATTTTGTTCATCTTTAATCGATCGGATCATTTTTCGACCATCATCAATACATTTTATAGGAGTATTTTTGATGTCCATCAATCCTTTGTAGAATACATCAACACGGTCTTTTTTGCGCTGTTGACGCCATTTGGAAAAACTTATTCCACCACCAATAAGTGCGATGAGCATTGAAAATGCCACACCGGCCAATTCAGCATATCGTTCTAAAAAGCCTGGTTCTTCTCTATCGAGGTAAGCTCTTGAACCTTCATGGAGCGGATAACTTAACCCGGATCTGTCAAAGGATTCTTTAAGGCCGATAAACAGAACCGGATCAATGGAAACAAATGATTGCTTATTTCTAAGGATTGTCTTTATAAGGTCGTTTACGGTTACCACGGGGAGATCCTGACGGGCAAGCATTACCATATCAACCTCCAGGGTAACAATAGGAGTCCTGGTAAACTCGCCATAGGAGCCCTCCGGTATTATGTAAGGGCGCATGCGATGAAACCTCAAGGAAATGCCCTCAGTTTTGGAACCTTTACCCAGCATGGCTGCATTATCGAATGAGAATAATTTGAATTCGCTGAGATCCTCAAGGGCTTCCTGCATGATCAGTGAGCTCAAATGGATGACTACATCGCTTTCAGTCATGTCTGATACCAATTCATATTGACCCTCAATAGAATAAAAACTTGCAAGATCCTGAAGGATGAGATTTTCGACAGAATTGGCATGCTCCAAATAAATTCTCCTATTGCTGATTAAAGTTTTAAAATCAAGGATTTCAGCATCGTCTTCATTGCGATAGAAAATATGCAAGAATTTAGGATAAGCTATGAAGGCAGTTGACACGTTGCCCTGTGCATATGGTGCGTAATTCTCATGAAGCAGAAAGTCGATTTCCTTTGCTGCCAGTCTTTCAAGGTTTTCATGTGGCCTTTCTACTTCCAATAGAACAATTTCCACATTGAATTCTTTTTCAAGAATTCCCTTCATAGTATGCATAATTTGCTTATTGGGACCTTCATCCTGGTAGGCAAACCTGAATGTTTCCTTGGTTAGATTACATGATGAGAGTAAGCAAATGCATGCTGCAATTGCTAAAATCGAACGAATAAATGCATGTCCCATCTCCCAAATTACGATAGTTGGATTAACTCGTTGCCCAGGCTTTTCCACCCAAGTCCTCAAGTGGCACACAACCGTCATAATTACCCGGTATGTCAAGGAATTGTAATTCTTGAGTGGCACCTATTTCGGAGGTACAATAACCTGTTATCGTTAGTTCTTTAGCCATTCTGAAGAACGATGGCTTACCGTTGGCAATCGAATTATTTTCATTCTCAACAGCTTCTTCAGTAGCTTTGGTATTCAGGGGATTGAGTAGCTCATATTGTTGTTCCTCAGTTAATTTTGTAAAAGACTTTTTAAATTTTTCCTGGCTAGATTGTTCTAAGTCATTTAAACCTGCCATGAATATATCTCTCGCATCAGCCTTATAGACCATTTTTACCATGCTTTCAATAAATTGGGGAACTCCTACTGCTTTTGCACCCGGAGTTTCTGTGGTTGGAATTATCCGTTCACAGACATCCTCAATCATCATCGCCTGTCCAGGGCTAAACAAAGTAGGTTGCCATTCAAGTGATCGACTTGGAGTACACCCCTTCATTATCACCGCCAATGTTGGGGCCGATATCATCCCACCCAATGCCAGGCTTGTTCTTCTTATCGCTTCTCTTCGATCCATTTCTATTTAATTAAGGTTACCACGATTAATTTCTTTAACTGCATGATCTGCTGCCCTGGCTGTAAAAGCCATATAACCTAAAGAGGGGTTCTGACAAGCTGAAGATGCCATGAACGCACCATCCGTTACGAAAACATTCTTAACAGCATGAATTTGGTTATTCCCATTCAAAACTGAAGTTTTTGGATCTCTTCCCATTCGTGCTGTACCCATTTCATGGATACCAATTCCGGGATGGGAACCGCGATCATACATGGTGACATTTTTCAATCCGGCGGCATCCAACATTTCCGCTGCTGCAATTTGCATGTCCTTACGCATTGCCAATTCGTTTTCCTTCAGTTCAGCATCAAAGGTCAATGTTGGTAAGCCGTATTTGTCCCTTATTTGAGTATTTAAGGTTACTCTATTATCAGGGTTTGGAAGTGTTTCACCGAATCCACCAATACCAAAACGCCAAATACCTGGATGAGCCATCAGTTCTTTCAGTTCTTTTCCAATGCTAAATTCCTTGATAGCCCTGGTCCAATCATCACGACTTCCCCTGCCTTGATAACCGTATCCACGGATAAAATCCTTTCTCTTTTCTTTCATATTCCTGAAACGGGGAATATATATGCCATTAGGTCTTCTTCCAGAATAATATTGATCATCAAACATATCAGAATCTCCAGTGGCACCTGCTCCAAGGTGATGATCCATGATATTCCTGCCCAGCTGATCACTATCGTTACCCATTCCAGTTGGAAAGCGATCTGAGAGCGATTGCATCAATATTTGGGTTGAGGCCATCGAAGAGGCACAGAGAAAGACAACCTTGCTCGTGAATTCGATCGTTTCATTTGTTTCAGAGTCTAAAATTCTCACGCCAGAAGCTCTTTTTGCATCAGCATCGTATATGACTTCAGTAACAATAGAATTCGGCCTTAGCGTCATATTACCAGTGGCTTCGGCTGCAGGTAATGTTGAAGAATTACTACTGAAATAACCGCCAAAAGGGCACCCTCTGATGCATTTATTCCTGAATTGGCATTTGCCCCGACCATTATGGGGTTGTGTTAAATTCGCTGAGCGCCCTATGGTCATTATTCGATCATTGAAATTCTCTTCTATTTTTTGCTTGACATGTTTTTCGATGCAATTAAACTCCATTGGAGGAAGAAACTTACCATCTGGTAGCTGGGGCAATCCTTCTGCTCTTCCATTAACACCAATGAATGATTCTACATAATCATACCAGGGGGCAATATCCTTATACCTAAGTGGCCAGTCTGCCCCTGTTCCATCTTTGGCATTCGCTTCCAAATCTATTTCACTCAAACGATAGCTTTGCCTTCCCCACGTTAGAGATCTACCCCCCACATGATATCCTCTCATCCAATCAAAACGCTTTGTTTCAGAGTAGGGATGTTCGGTGTCTTTTACCCACCAATGTTTGGTGGACTCTCTTACCGTATAACCGGTTCGATTCTGTTTTTCATAATCTTTGATTTCATCTGCCGGGAGATGGTCATTATTGGGTAATTCCCAGGGCTTCTTATGCATTGTTGGGTAATCAACCACATGCTTTACATCACGCCCCCTTTCCAAGACTAAAGTGTTTAACCCTTTCTCACAGAGTTCTTTGGCTGCCCAACCTCCACTGATGCCAGTTCCCACAACTATTGCATCGTAGGTATTTTGCTTTTTTGCTTTCAAATTCAGATTCATCGCACGCGACTGGTTATTTGAATGATAGTTCTCAAACGAATTTGAAATTTAAGTCATAAACTGTTTATATCAAGAACATTTATGTTGGAATGATTAAATTGAAATTTGAATTATTACCTGGCAGCGTTATGAAGTGGAGTGTTATAATGATCTTATTACTGACCATGATAACAATTATGGTGGCGCAACCGCCAAGTGATATCTATTTATTTGATATAGACATCGACAAGGGTAAAATTTCTAATCCCATAAACGTCACTAAAAGGAAAAATGGATATGATAATCAACCTTATTTGAGTCGCGATGGGCAAAGATTGTATTTCACAAGATCTTTAAGCGGCCAGACTGATATTTATTATTATGATTTAAAAATCGAGGTAATTCGGGAGTTTAGTTTTTCCCCCATAAGTGAATATTACGCAAAAGAAACTCGAGATGGGAAATTTATCTCTTTTGTTCTTGTTGGAGAGGCCTCTCAGGAATTATGGAAGATGCCACGAGAAGGAGGTGAACCAATAGCCATTGATGGCATCTCAAAAGTTGAGAATTATTCCTGGATTGATGATAATCAAATAGCAGTAATTGAAGTTGGTGAGCCTAACTTATTGAAAGTTGTGAACTTCTTGATGGGCAACTCCAAGACTATCTCTTCGAATGTTGGGAGAGGGCTACAAACATCAGGTGGTTTCCTATTTTTCGTTCAAAAGGAATCAGGAAGCGCATGGTGGATAAAGAGATATGATCCGATCACGGGCTATTCGATTAATGTTTTACCGGCTATTGAGAATCGGGAGGACTTCTTTGTCACCGCTTCAGGTATGATTCTGATGACTGATGGTCGTACTATATTTTATGAGAGGAAAGGGAAATGGAGAAATCTTGTTGAGATTGAAATGTCGGATTTTTATGATTTTGATCGAATTTTGTTGTCAGAGGATGAAAAGAAATTGGTAATAGCCACAAAGAATTAGTCAAATCACATTTTACTCACAAAAACACTATTTGATCCGGTAATGGCCGTAATATCAGGTTCTGACTCAAAAATTCCATAAACTATGGACCCTGATCCTGTCATTGAAGCATAAATAGCACCCTCGTTATAAAGTTTCATTTTTACTCTTTCGATTTCCGGATGGTTCTTAAAAACAGAGGATTCAAAATTGTTCTTAAGAAGATCTCTCCATTCCGATGGTGGTCTTTGGGATAGAGTTTCTTTCAAATCAAATCCAGGTTGACTGTAAGTTACTGATTCATACCCATCAGCAGTAGAAATATGGATGTTAGGATGTATGAGTGCGACGTAATAATTGGACAAGTTTAGTTCAAGGGCCTCTAATTTAGTGCCTGTGCCTGTTGCTATCGCGGGTTGACTCTTAACAAAAAAAGGACAATCACTGCCAAGCTTTGCGGCATAACTCTCAAGGTTATTGTTGGTCAACCCAAGTTGAAAGAATTCATTGAGCATGTTAAGCGTGAAAGCGCCATTCGATGATCCTCCTCCCAAACCAGAACCAATAGGGATTACTTTATGGAGGTGTATATGAACCGGGGGAATGTCAAACTTGCCTGATAGAAGATCATAAGCTTTCTTACATAGGTTGTTGTTTGCGTCACCTGGTATATCAGTCCCGGATATTGAGAGCTTGAAAGATTTGGATTCAATTATTTCAAGAGCGTCGCACCAGGCAATCGGGTAAAAGCAGCTGATTAGATCATGATAACCATCGTTCCGTTTTCCGGTAACAAATAACCCAAGATTTATCTTGCCATTTGGGAATGTTATCATTTTAGCAAAGGCATTACTTACTCATTTGTTCGATAATTTCTTCGGTAATCCCGGACGTTGAAAACCCGCCATCATGCATTAGATTTTGCATAGTCACCTTTCTGGTGAGATCAGAAAACATAACCACGCAATAGTTAGCACAATCCTCAGCAGAAGCGTTACCCAACGGTGACATTTTATCAGCATAGTTGAAAAAAGCATCAAATCCTGAAATTCCGATGCCCGCGGTTGTCATTGTTGGCGATTGAGAGATTGTATTCACTCGAACGTTTTTCAATCTTCCATAACGTTGGCCGTAGCTTCTGGCTATTGACTCCAGGGCGGCTTTGGCCTGGGCCATATCAGAATAATCGGGAAAAGTGCGTTGGGAAGCAATATACGTAAGGGCCAAAATGGAGCCCCATTCATTCATTGCGTCAAGTTTTTCCGCAGTTTGCATCACCTTGTGAAATGAAAGAGCTGAGATATCGAGTGATTTTAAGAACCATTCATAGTTGAGGTCGCCATATTCTTTTTTCTTTCTGACGTTTGGGCTCATACCGATGGAGTGCAAAACAAAGTCAATTTTGCCTCCGAGTATTTCCATTGACTTTATAAATAGTTGCTCCAGTTCCTCAGGGGACGTTGCATCTGCAGGGATTACCTGAGAACCAGTATTTTCTGCCAACGTGTTAATAGCGCCCATTCGCAGTGCAATTGGAGCATTGGATAGCGTAAATTTTCCGCCTTGCTCGTGAACCTTCAAGGCTACTTTCCAGGCAATGGAATTCTCATCAAGGGCGCCAAAAATGATTCCTTTTTTATTGGCTAACAGGTTATTTGACATGGTTAGAATTAAGTGTGGGATGAATTTAGTTTGAAGGAGCCATTTGGCTTGACTGCCAATCTTTGTAAGCTGATATGTCTTTTTGAACGCTCTTATAAATCCAGAGAAGTATTGTTAAGTCATCAACGTATCCTGTTATCGGTATGAAATCAGGAATCGCATCAATGGGAATTAGAAAATATATTAGGCCGAATAGGATTAGGAGTAATGTCCTTTTTGGGATATCCCTGTACTCACCTGAGATGTGACTTTTGATCATATTGATAAACAATTTTACAGATTCAAACAACTCCTTTAGTTTCTCATTGCTTGACAATTCCTCAATCTTCAATTTGACCTGGTCAACAAAGTTTCGCAAGGCACCGGGATCTTCAGCCAGTCGTCTTGCCTTTTCTTTTATTTCATCTGAAAGTTTACGTTTCATCATAAAGACTTTAAGCATTAATAGAATTGCCGGATTTCATCTTTCAAAAATGTTAAGGCATTGGCTATTGGATCATTTTCCTTGTAGAGCATCTTTTCGAATATCTTTTTGGCCAGATCGATTCCACTCGCATCGTCTACCATTTCCGAAGCTGATGTATTAATAGTTGAAACTATTTCTTCCATGGCCTTTTTTGCCAGGTTCCAGGCTTCGTCTGACATATAGAGTTGCTGTGATAAATTATGGTTGAACTCTTCTCTAATTTCATGCAGCAAAACAGCTTGCAGTTCTTTGGCGGTTATTTTTCCCTGATTTAGTCGCATTATCAGGTTGTTTGGGCTTGTCCTCTCTAAGAAAAGGCAAATGCGCTCGTAGGCTTGTAATCTTAGCGGTAATACGGTTTCCTGCATTTGCAGACGACCTTCCACAAGTTTTTTCTCATAGTCACGGTGTATGAAAAGTCGAATAGCAATATACATTCCATACAGCACCGCTGCCGCAGGAATTGTCAATTTCAGGAATTCAACGAAGACATCCATCCTTGTTTATTTTTGAACTGTGAAGTTAATATACTTTATCCTAAGTGATTTATGATGATTATCAACCGGGTAATTCAGCAATTCTGGTCATACCAGCTTGCGTCTTATCACCCAAATTCACACATATGGTGGCATCTGTTGGTAATAATATATCCACTCGGGAGCCAAATTTGATAAATCCGAACTCAGCACCCTGAACCACAACATCTCCCTCCTTTATATAACATTTAATCCTCCTTGCAACTGCCCCGGCTATCTGTCGGAACAGCACTTCAAGGTTATCACTCATTTTTACGACTACTGTAGTACGCTCATTCTGAGTACTGGATTTTGGATGCCAGGCAACGAGGTATTTGCCCGGATGGTATTTGAAATAACTTACAATACCCGAAACCGGATTCCTATTAACATGTACATTGACAGGTGACATGAATATTGAAACTTGCGTTCGTTTATTATTAAAATATTCAACTTCTTCCACTTCTTCAATAACAACCACTTTCCCATCTGCTGGAGCCAAAACAAATTTTGAATCAATTAAAGGCGTGATTTTCGGATTTCTGAAAAATTGGAGTACCAGGAGGAACAGCATAACGCTACACCCCAGGAAACTGTTAAAAACAATCGCAGCCACCGCGAATATTTCAATAAGCAAATAATTGATGCCGAAAAGCAGTAATAGAAGAATAACAAGAATTTTTCTCCCTTCTTTGTGTATAGTCACCGTTAATATCCTCCTCTGAATTTATATATTTTGGCGACTTTATCGATTGCCACAATATATGCTGCGATTCTTAAAGAAACGTTGTGTAAAATGGCTGTATTGTACACATTGTTGAAAGCATCTTTCAGTATCCTGTCACTTCTGCGGTTTACCCTTTCACTTGTCCATTTATAGCCTAATCTGTTTTGGATCCATTCAAAGTATGAGACCGTAACACCACCGGCGTTGGCCAGGATATCAGGAACTGCCATTATTCCTTTGTCAACCAAAATATTATCTGCTTTGGCGGAAGTTGGTCCATTTGCTCCCTCCACGATCAACTTTGCTTTGATGCCGTCGGCATTTTTTTTGGTGATTACATCTTCGAGAGCAGCGGGCACCAAAACGTCGACATCCAATAGTAAAAGCTCATCGTTTTCAATTCTTTCGCCTCCATTAAAGCCCTCGAGTGTTCCTTTATTTCCATTTCGGTATTCGATCGCCTTTTTTATGTCCACTCCCTTATCATTGTAATAAGCCCCGGATATGTCGCTGATTGCACAAATAGTGAGACCCCTTTCTTCGAGGAGTTCTGAGGCCCAGGAGCCGACATTACCAAAACCCTGTATAGCACATCTTGCCTGGAATGGATTAATTCGAAGTTTCTCCATAGCGGAAAGTGTAGAGATCATCACTCCCCGACCGGTAGCCTCTGCACGTCCTAAAGAGCCGCCAAGGACCAGAGGTTTTCCGGTAACTGCAGCGTTCACGGTCATACCAACTGCTCGTGAATACTCATCCATCACCCAGGCCATTTCTTGTTGTCCTGTGCCCATATCAGGGGCTGGGATATCGGAATCTGGGCCCAGAACCGAATGCAATGCTTGTGTGTAGGCTCGGGTCAGTCTCTCAAGCTCACCCTGGCTCATTTCACGGGGGTTGCATTTTATACCACCTTTGGCACCACCAAAAGGAATGTCAATGACCGCACATTTCCATGTCATCCAGGCTGCCAGAGCCTTAATTTCATCAATATTTACATTTGGATCATATCGGATCCCACCTTTGGATGGCCCAAGGATATTCGAATGAATGATCCGATGACCTTCAAAAACTTCCACTCTTCCGCTATCAAGAGTTACTGGCAGGTTAACGATGATTTGCTTTACTGGTGATTTTAAAACATTATAGGTTTGGTCATCCAGTCCGAGGATTTCAGCTGCAATGTTAAACCTCGACATCATCGATTCAAAAGGATTTTCTTTATCCTTTATCGGGGCGGGTTCAATATATCCCATAACAATAAATGACTTGAAAATTTAAATTAATGTTGTCACTACAAAGCTACTATTCTTTGTTGCACAAGTGCTATAGAATCTTTAAAAACATGAGAATAAAAGGCACTGACAACAATAATCCATCGAATCGGTCAAGGAAACCTCCATGCCCAATAATCACTTTTCCGGAGTCTTTTATTTCCATACTCCTTTTGAAAAGTGACTCTACAAGATCACCGTAAGTACCGGCAATGATGATGATGCCAGATATGGCGAACCATTCGATCAGGCTGAATTCTATGAAGTATAGTGAGAACCCATACGCAAAAGCAAAAGAAAGCGCTGCACCCCCCAAACTTCCCTCCCACGATTTCTTTGGTGAAACTCTTTCAAAAAGTTTAGTCTTCCCAAATTTAGTCCCGGCGAAATATGCTCCGGTATCACTTGCCCAAAGGAGGAACAGCATCCCGACAAGCGCCTCATGGTTATAGGGACCTTTGATGAATGCTATAATGTTGATCAGCGCAAAGGGAACGGCTACGTAAATGATACCCAAAAAAGTAAAGGCAATATTTGTAAAGGGTCGTGTTTCGTTTTTCTTATAAAGTTTGATGAAATAGATTGTCGAGACAACAGGGAAAATTGCAAAGTACCAGTTTTGATGAAGTATTTGTTGCTCGATCAGAAATGTAAGGGTAAATATCAAGGCACCTCCCAGGGTACCCAAATACCTAAGTGGTACTATCCCATGGATTTTGATCAGTTTGTAAAATTCAAGTTGGGAAGAGACGGTGATGAACAGAAATACAATAAAGTAACTCCAGGGGCCCCAAATGATGGAGCTAATTACTACAAAAGATCCGAAGAGCCCCGTAATTATCCTTTGCGTGAGGTTGTTGTATTTACTTAAAATCAATTTCCTCTTCGATTATTTTAAGTGCCTTTATTACGTTGTCAGGGGCAACATGTACTTCATAAAGTCCGATTTGGTAACTCGAGTCCTTTTTATTAACAATTACCGGATCGAGGTAGTTTTCATCTAAAATAGCTTTGACAATAGCCACCTTATGTTCAACATTACTCTGATATACTTTTTGCCAGTCAGCCATGAGTTTCACGGTGTTTTACGAGTTTGAAGAAATAGTAAAACATTAGACCAAATAATACCCCGGACATTAGCACAGTGCTTAGGGGTATTTCACTGGTTCCGTCAATGTTGAATTTAATTATGTCCTGTTGATAAAGGTAAACCATTATCAAAGTAAACCCATTGGTCAGAAAATGTGCCAATATTGCCAATAGCAGACTTCCGGACCACCAATAAAGATAACCAAAAAGGACACCCAAAAACATCCGGGGAATCATACCATAAAACTGAAAGTGGATCACTCCGAACAACAATCCGGTTAACCAGATAGCAGCATGAGCATTTTTAGTGACACCATAAAATTTTTGCTGGATCAAACCTCTGAATATAAGCTCTTCCCCAATTCCCGGTATAATGGCAATAATAATCAGACCAAGTAGAAGCTGTCCAATGTTTTCAAACGATGTTAGGAATTCCGTAATATCTTTTAGTTCATCTTCCAGTCCCCGAGCAAATGCTTCGAAGAAATCGGGGAAATCTATGTTCATGTTCCATTCGATGATGGGTGTGTTTAAGAACATAAAAGAAAACCAAACCGCAACGGTAAGGAGCAATGCAATGCCAAGAGGTTCTGGAATTGTAGCAAATTGTCCAAGTCCTTTTTTCTCAAATATTCTCAGATAGAGAATAGGTGCAATAATGAAAGTAAATAATCCTGATACCCCTTGAACGAGCAACAATGGAACGCGACCTGAAGCATCGCTCATAGGATCTGCCAGGAAAGCCATGGTCTGAGCAATACTGAAATCAAAAAAAGGAAGGATGACAATAAGCCCTACAAAATTGCCAACAAACATTCCGGCAATTGCAAACAAGATTATAAAAACTATAGCGAGAAATGGATTACGTTGATGTGAGGAAACCTCCGAGTGTGTGTTCTCCATATTTGATCATAAATTTACGGCAAAATTCCTGATTGCAAATTGGTAAAAATCGCAGATATAGCGCTTGGTGAATTTCCCCTGTTACTAGCTCCTATGGAGGATGTGAGCGATCCTCCCTTCCGTGCAGTGTGTAAAGATCAGGGCGTTGATTTGATGTATACGGAATTCATTTCCTCAGAGGGTTTGATTCGCGATGCCAGAAAGAGTGTTCAAAAGCTGGATATCTATGATTATGAACGCCCGATTGGGATCCAGATTTTCGGTGACAAAATCGAAACGATGAGAGAGGCCGCAGCAATTGCAGAGACTGCAGACCCTGAACTTATTGATATCAACTATGGCTGTCCGGTGAAAAAAGTGGCCTGTAAAGGTGCTGGAGCCGGCATACTCCTTGACCTTCCCAAAATGCAGCGAATGACTGCTGAAATTGTAAAGCAGGTGGATAAACCTGTGACTGTCAAGACGAGATTGGGATGGGATGATGACTCAATCAAAATTGTTGAGGTAGCCAAAAGGTTACAGGATGTTGGGATAAAGGCATTAACGATCCATGGACGTACCAGGAAGCAGATGTACAAAGGTGAAGCCAATTGGGATTTTATCGCTGAAGTAAAAAATGACCCTGAAATCGAAATCCCAATTTTTGGTAATGGGGACGTTGATTCACCTGAAAAAGCAATGGAATACAGGAATAAATATGGCGTTGATGGGATCATGATCGGACGGGCATCCATTGGCAATCCATGGATATTCAAAGAGATTAAGCACTTTCTAAAAACTGGTGAAAATCTTCCTGAGCCCGACCTTGCCGAAAGAGTAAAGGTGGTGTTGAAGCACCTTGCCTTTTCTATCGAGTGGAAAGGGGAGAAAATAGGCATTAATGAGATGAAAAGGCATTATTCCAATTATTTCCGAGGCATTCAGAATTTCAAAATCTATCGCACCAGGTTGGTTACTTCCAATAACTATTCTGAAGTTATGGACATTCTAAATGAGGTGGCCAACACTTATCAGGGTGATTTGATACCGGTTTAATGGGAGGACAATTTGATTCAAAACCCGATTTAAAGGCCTGGTTACTATTGATTTTTCTTTCCTTAATATGGGGAACCTCGTTCATTCTTATTAAAAGGGGGCTTGTTGTTTTCAACGCAGGAGAAGTAGGCGCTTTGAGAATTGCAATGGCAGGGGTGCTCCTATCTCCAATTGCTGTTTTTAATCTCAATCAAATCTCAAAAAAGGATTGGCTCAAACTACTGTTGATTGGTATGGTTGGGACTTTTATCCCATCATTTCTATTTGCAATAGCCCAGACAAAACTTGACAGTGGACTGACAGGTGTTTTTACTGCCCTCACTCCAATGTGGGTACTACTTCTTGGTGTTGTTTTTTTTGAACAACATATGCGATGGAGGCGCAATATTGGTCTCTTGATTGGACTATTGGGTTCTGTGTTCCTGATACTTTCCGGCTCACAGGGTAAGTTTCAAAACATAAATTATTATGCCCTTTTTGTAATCGCATCCACATTCTTGTATTGGTGAGTCCCATGGCTGTATTTTACCTTTTCATGAATTCGGACTTTGTCAATAAAATGGAAATGCATCCAGGGTTTTGGACAGCGTTTTTCTACATATCCTTGCTTGGTATTTTTGGAACGGCAATAGCATTGGTAATATTCAACAACCTTGTGCAAATGACCACACCAATATTCACAAGTTCTGTCACTTACCTGATCCCGATCGTGGCTATTTTATGGGGGTAATTGATGGTGAGTCTTTATTTGCCATTCACTACTTTGCAATCATAGCAATTTTAGTTGGTGTTTATTTGGTCAACAGATCAGAGTCCATTAGCGCTTAAAGCGTGGCACCAACATGGGGACTTTCTCTTTGTATTTCCGATAATCATCGCCAAATTCCATTTCTAGTTTTTGTTCCTCAAGTTGAATTCCGATTATGATGTAAATGACAACACAGATAAGTGTTACCAGGTTGAGCATTTTGGGGTTAAATAAAAAAAATCCGGAAACGATGAGAATTGTGCCTGTGTAAATAGGATGACGTACTTGTTTTAGAATCCCGTTCAGGGATAATTGCTTTCCCTGGGTTTCTTTTTTAATGCCAAGAAATTCACGAATAGAATATTCTTTAAAAGAGAGCTTAAGAAAAATAATCCCCCATGTTGCCAGGGCAAGTCCCAGGAACTTTAGAATTGGTGAACCGGTAAGGATTTGATCGGACGGCGTGGTTGCCAGCATCAGCAAAATATACAACAGCCCCAGGATTGATACCAGGTTGTAAAAGATTCTATAATTTTGGTGGAGCCACGGAGATAAATTCAAGATAATTTTTTTAAAGGCAATGGAAGCCATAAAACTATGGAGGCTGAAATACACCAACCACATTAAAATGAATTTCAAAATGTCATTCATAGGTCTAATTTATTCTCCTTAGCGGAGATAATCTAAACTGGCTTGAAACCTTGTAAATTTGCGGGCTAATAAAATGATCAAAATAGGGATTATAAAAGAAGGGAAAACTCCACCTGACCACAGGGTGCCTTTGACACCTACGCAGGCAAAGTTTGTCAAAGAATTCTTCTCTGAGGTAAATGTCGTTTGCCAATCGAGTAATATCAGATGTTTCAGCGATTCTCAATATGCTGATCAGGGCATTGAAATTGTTGATCAGCTAAATGATTGCGATGTTATTCTGGGCGTCAAAGAAGTTCAATTCAACGATTTAATTGACGATAAAACCTATCTATTCTTTTCTCATACAACCAAAGCGCAATCCTACAATCGCAAGTTGTTGCAGACAGTTCTTGAAAAAAGAATAACCCTTGTTGATTATGAGATGCTCACTGAAGTGGCAGGGCCAAGAATAATTGCTTTTGGCCGTTGGGCGGGCATAGTGGGTGCTTATAATGCACTTTATACTTATGGACAGCGGTGTAACAGCTTTGATTTGAAAAGGGCCTTTGAATGCGTCAATTACAAGGACCTCAAAACGGAGTATCCCAAAATCAAACTTCCTTCAATTAAAATAGCCATTACCGGGGATGGAAGGGTCTCAAACGGTGCGGTGGAAGTTTTGACTGATGCAGGCATTAGAAAAGTTTCCCCAATTGATTACCTGGAAAAGAATTTTAAAGAACCCGTTTTCACACAGCTGAGCATGGGGGAGTATAACTATCATTTTGATGGAAAGGATTTTGATCTTAATGAGTTTTTTCAATATCCAGAAAACTTCAGATCTGATTTCCTCAAGTTTACCAGGGTAACGGATGTGTTGATCGCCGCGGCTTTTTGGGATCCGTCAGCACCTGTTTTGTTCAGGGTAAATGATATGATGGATGACAGTTTCAGAATAAAAGTAATTGCGGATATCACTTGCGATATTGAGGGATCAATTCCCTCCACAAAAGTGCCGGCAACAATTGAAAACCCGGTTTATGATTTCAATCCGGCTGGAAATAAAGTTTGCCCACCGTATTCTGATGAAAGCAATGTTAGTGTGATGGCTGTTGACAACCTGCCTGGTGAACTGCCCCGTGATTCATCCGAAGACTTTGGGAATCAAATGATAAAGAATGTTATCCCGCACCTGGTTGGCGACGACAGTCTGGAGATTATTAAAAGGGCTACAATAACCCAGAAAGGAAAACTCTCACCAGGTTACAGTTATTTACAGTCTTTTGTTGAAGGCCTGTAGGTCTATTCTTCAATCTCAACAATCATTTCAACTTCTATTGCTATACCCCCTGGTAATGAACCCATGCCTACAGCGGCCCGGGCATGTTTACCTTTTTCACCAAAAACTGCCACCATCAGGTCTGAATAGCCATTAACTACAGCTGGTTGATCCCCGAAATCGGGCGTGCCATTCACCATTCCTAAAACTTTTACAATGCGTTTCACTTTGTTCAGATCACCCAATTCCGCTTTGAGGACGGCTAATTGGCTAATTCCGGTTAGCCTTGCAGCCTCGTATCCTTCTTCAATGGTAAGGTCTGCACCGAGTTTACCGGTTACCATGGTTCCGTCAGGTTTATTGGGGCCTTTGCCGGCAAGGAAAAGGAGGTTACCTGTTTTTACAGCGTTAACATAGTTGGCCACAGGAGCGGCTGGTTCGGGGAGTTCAATGCCCAATTCTTCAAGTCTCTTGTTGGCATCCCAATTCTGTTGTTCAGAAAGCATTGAGGTATTTTGATTTTGTGTTTGAGGCCCGGCGCATGAAGCACCTATCAAAAAAAGGAAGTAGAATCTTTTCATATCAAATGGATTTTATTTATTGAAAGTAAGGAAGTTTTAAACTGATTTCAAATGTAAGCGGAAAGCTAAAATATATATCTTTGGCAGATTATTCTTTGGGGTATTAGCTCAGTTGCCTGCCTGCCGGCAGGCAGGGTTAAGAGTTTAAGAATTATATGGGGTATTAGCTCAGTTGGTTTAGAGCGCTTGCTTGACAGGCAAGAGGTCACTGGTTCGAATCCAGTATATCCCACCTGATAATCAGAGAGTTACATATATTAATTTGTAACTCTTTTTTATTTGCAAGCTATTTGTAAGCAGATTAGACCCGATCCAACAAGAGACTAACAGATACATTGATTGATCAAACAATATTCCGATTCAAGAGCCTTTCCTGCCAAAGGCACCTTTGGCGCATTTTCGGAGCTTCCTCTTTCTATCGCCTTCCAATTATAAATGACAAACCGATCCAGGTTATGGCATGAAAAAATAGGGTGCTTGCACCCGGTTGGAAACACATACCTAAAAGGTGGAGGTTTTCAAATTTTTACTTACCATGTTCTGGATGTAAGGTTTGTAACTTGATAGAAAGAGGGCGGAGAAGAATGTCTTGGAGGGCCAATTTAAAATCGAAAAAGCGATTTTGGGAAGAGCTTTTTTACTATATAGCTTATGACATCAGTAGTCGAGGTTCAGTTGACCTTTTTTTTGGATGCCATAGTCTCTTACCATTTGTTCAAATGTTTGAACGACGAAAAAAGCGAACCATAATATTGCTTGATTTTGCTTTTTTAATGAGTGCTATCTAAAACTTGTTAAATAAAGCAAAAAGAGTACGTGCTCATGTTAAAATAAAGGTAGTATTCAAGATTGTACTGCTATAGATTGGGGGTTTTATCCTGGCCTGAACTATGCGTAGTACAATAGTGTCGGTGGAAGTTAGAGACGTTAGATTCCCTACGAGTAGGTCATTAGATGGCTCCGATGCTATGAATCCTGACCCTGACTATTCAGCTGCTTACGTAATTTTAAAGACTGACCGTTCAGATGGTTTAGAAGGTCATGGATTAACTTTCACAATTGGCCGTGGCAATGAGCTTTGTGTTGCCGCAATTAAAGCACTATCCCATCTTGTTATTGGACAGACTCTTGAATCCATTACGGAGGATTTTGGTTGTTTTTGGAGGAAACTAATCACCGAAGATAGCCAATTGAGATGGCTGGGCCCGGAGAAAGGTGTTATTCATATGGCTACCGGAGCAGTTGTTAATGCCATTTGGGATCTTTATGCTAAAGTTGCCAAAAAACCACTATGGAAATTGGTTGCCGATATGACACCGGAAGAGCTGATAAAATGCATTGATTTCAGTTATATAACAGATGCGATCACTCCCGATGAGGCCCTTTCCTTACTCAGAAAAAATGAGTTAACTAAGCGGGAAAGAATTGAAGACTTAATGGAAAATGGGTATCCTGCTTATACTACATCAGCAGGGTGGTTAGGCTATTCAGATGATAAGATAAGAGGGCTATGTCGTGAAGCCGTAAGGGATGGATGGAAGCATATTAAAATGAAAGTTGGAGCGGATTTGAAAGATGATATGAGGAGAGCTGCAATAATACGAGAGGAGATCGGTGAGGAATTGAAATTGATGATGGATGCCAATCAACGATGGGATGTGAACGAAGCAATTGACAACATTAATGAGTTGTCGAGATTCGACTTATGGTGGATAGAGGAACCAACCAGTCCCGATGATATACTGGGACATGCAGCTATAGCTAAGGCTGTTACTCCGATTAAGGTAGCCACTGGAGAGCATTGTCAAAACAGGGTGATATTTAAACAATTGATGCAGGCTAATGCAATTGACATTTGCCAAATAGATAGTTGTCGTGTGGGAGGGGTAAATGAGGTATTAGCCATCTTATTATTGGCAGCAAAATTCAATATACCTGTATGTCCCCATGGAGGAGGAGTTGGGCTATGTGAGCATGTACAACATCTGGCCATGATAGATTATATTAGTATTAGTGGATCTAAAGAAAATCGGGTAATAGAATATGTTGGTCATTTACATGAACATTTTAAAGATCCGGTGCTCATAAAGAATGCGGCCTATATGCCCCCTCAATTACCGGGATATTCAATTGAAATGAAGATAGAAACCTTAAATGATTATCAATATCCTGATGGTATTGTTTGGAGAGAAATGGAAGTTGTGACTAATTAACCGTAGCGAGAAGAGATAAGAACGAGCATACAAAATTTTTTCTCAACTGCCTACACCTTTAAATGTTTTATGGATGCGGATAAAAAGTTAGATTGACTTAATGAGAAAATTTGATCTTGATAATAAGGTAATAGTCATAACAGGCGGTGGGAGCGGTATAGGAAGAGCTATAAGTGAAGTATTTGCTGCGGCAGGGGCTACTGTTCATATTTTGGAATCGAATATTGACCAGGCAGAAAGTGTTGTAGGAACAATTGTTAAAAGGAATGGGAAGGCAAATGCTTATTCATGTAATGTAGCGGTTCAAAGTGAGGTTAGTAGAACTTTAGACACTATTCAGAATCTGTCTAAAATAAATGTACTTATTAACAATGCTGGAATTGCTCATGTAGGAAATGTGGAGCACACTTCTGAGGAGGATATGGATAGGCTTTATCAAGTTAATATTAAAGGTGTTTACAATTGCCTTCATGCAGTCATACCGCATATGAAAAAGAATGGTGGTGGGGTAATACTGAATATGGCGTCTGTGGCTTCTAGTGTAGGCATAGCTGACCGCTTTGCCTATTCGATGACCAAAGGTGCTGTTTTGAGCATGACCTACTCCATTGCTCGGGATTACATCAATGATAACATTCGATGTAACTGCATTTCTCCTGCAAGAATACATACCCCTTTCGTTGATGGTTTTATTGCCAAAAATTACCCCGAAAACAAGGAAGAAATGTTTCAAAAACTATCAAAATCGCAACCAATCGGTCGTATGGGCAGACCCGAAGAGGTTGCCAATTTAGCTCAATATCTATGTTCCGATGAAGCATCTTTTATTACCGGAACCGATTATCCCATAGATGGAGGCTATATTAAACTAAACGGATAACAATTCCGTTTTAATCGGACTTAAGAGAGCTATTGCTTTGGAGAGATTTTAATGTCAAGAATTAATTCATGGAACTTAACTACGACACCCGCTATCCTTCCATTGCCGATCTAAGAAGAAAAGCAAGAAAAAAAATGCCTCGATTTGCTTTTGAATACCTGGATGGGGGATGCAACGAAGATGTCAATCTTAATCGGAATAGGGCAGACCTACAAAAAATAAGACTCATGCCACAATATCTTGTCGAGCATAATGGGTCAGATATGAATACTGAACTTTTTGGTCATACCTATGATGCACCTTTTGGAATTGCTCCTATTGGTTTGCAAGGACTAATGTGGCCGAAAGCTCCTGAAATTCTTGCAAAGGCAGCATTTGAACATAACATTCCTTTTATCCTGAGTACTGTCACTACTAGTAGTATAGAAAGGATATCTGAAATTACTGAAGGGAGGGCGTGGTTTCAGCTTTATCATCCAAAAGAAGAGAAATTAAGAAACGACCTCATCGACAGGGCTGCCGCTGCGGAGTGTCCCATATTGGTAATATTATCAGATGTACCAACTTTTGGTTTTAGACCCAGAGATATACGAAATGGATTGGCCATGCCACCCAAAATGTCATTAAGAAATATTATACAGATTATTGGAAGACCTAAGTGGGCTTTGAAAACGCTTTATCATGGACAACCAAATTTTGAAACTCTGAAACCCTATATGCCATCTAACCTTGACCTTAAACAGTTGGGGAAATTCATGAATGACACTTTTTCAGGAAGGTTAAACGAGGAAAGAATTGCTCCTATTCGAGACAGATGGAAAGGCAAATTGGTTTTGAAAGGAGTGGTGAGTGAGGAAGATACCGAAAAGGCGATTCAGATGGGGGTGGATGGGATCATTGTCTCAAATCATGGAGGACGACAATTGGATGCGGGTCAGTCTTCAATTGTGCCAATGACCAATTTGGCAGTTAAATACAAAGCAAAAATAAAAGTAATGGTTGATAGTGGGTTGAGGAGTGGTCCGGATATTGGAAGGGCAATGGCCAGTGGCGCAGATTTTACATTTATGGGGCGGTCATTCATGTATGGAGTGGGTGCTTTAGGAACTAAAGGTGGTAACCATACAATCTCCCTCATCAAAACTGAACTACAACAGGTAATGGAACAAATAGGCTGTAAAAAAACCCAAGATTTTCCTAATCATTTGATTTAGAGGTGCTATTATTTGAGCCGATCTTTTCAACAACAGAAATACAAAAGGGGCTGGAACAATCATGCAACAGTGATCAATGCAACCTGATAGCCAAATAGAAAGCTTCTTTTAGAACACCCTAAGCAGAATCGACTGATAACATCGAAAGGACAACATCCGACACAGGCATAGGACTTCACAGCCAAGCGGAATGTCGGCAGACTGGAAACGACCTAAGATTCGGATGTACTGTAGGAACGATAGTATTCCGATGGTGTTTTATCGGTTATTTTTTTGAATTGCTTATTAAAATTGGAAAGATTGTTATAACCACTCTCAAAACCAATTTCAGCTATATCCATTTCTCCATGCTCAACAATTAGCCTGCAAGCAAAACCAATTCGCACTTCATTTAAAAAAGTTGTAAAAGTCTTATTGGTTGTCTGTTTGAAATAACGGCTAAATGAGGTAGAATTCATATTTGCTAGTGATGCAATTTGGTCCAGGCTAATCTCGTCCTTAAAATTATTAAACACATATTCATAAACAGTATCCAGTCTTGATCCCGAGAGGTTGGCATGGGAGTCAATAAATGAAAGACTGGATAACTTCTTTTTGTCTGGAGTATCTGTTATAAGCTTGAGGATATTCAGAAACTTTACAATTTTGTCATATTCGTCGCTATTTATGTCTATTAAGAAAGATAGTGTTTTGATTATCTTGGATTTGACTTCCCCCAATATCTCCAAACCAACTCTTGCCTGAGTGAGCATATTTTGGATTTTTTTCATTTCTGGTAAATAAAAAAAATCTTTTCCCAAACATGATGGATGAAAATGGATTACCCAGGCTTCAGCGATGAGATTACTGCGTACAGAGCACTCTTCATTATTCAACCAAAGATGAGGTAATTTTGATCCGATAAGAACTAAATCTCCAGGTTCAAATTTTGAAATGGAATCTCCGATAAATTTTGTCCCAGCACTTTTATGAATATAAACTAACTCATACTCCTCATGATAGTGCCAAATATTTAGGAACCGTGGTAAGATGTGTTGGCTTACTGAAAAACTTTTGTGGGCTGGACTCTTGCGAGAAAGTTCCTTCGGCTTCATAAATAAATATAATTTTTTATTTGCATTAATGCAACGGAAAGAGCAGATTATTGCAATACAGGTATTAGAAAATTTTCTCTTCAACTTTTACTTCAAATAATAGATACACTCTTTAGTTGAAGATATGGGGTCAAATACTTGAATTAATCCAAGTTAAGTTGTGGTGATGATGAATTATTTGATTTTGGCAAAATTTTATTAGTGTTTGACAAATAATGAGTAGAAAACCTTGTGTTTTGAACATAATTTTACTAAAGATAAAAAAGAGTAAGATGTAAAATTCTAAAAAAACCAAGAAGCTTATGAAAAACAATTACGCAAAACAAACTTGTTTCTGGCTGTTTTGTTTACTTGCTTCTTCATTTATAGAAGTAAGTGCTCAGCAGAGGAACATAACCGGTACTGTTGTTGATGCAGACAGCGGTGATCCATTACCAGGTGTAAATGTTGTTGTTGAAGGTACGAGTACCGGAACAATAACAGACGTAAATGGTTCGTATAGTATGAATTCTCCCGATGATGCCACGCTGTCCTTTTCTTATATCGGATACCAAACAGTGACTTCGCAGGTTGGTTCCAGGTCTGTGATTGATATTCAATTAGTATCCGATATTAGTCAACTGGAGGAGATTGTTGTTGTTGGTTACGGTACACAGGCAAAAAAGGATGTGACTGGATCAATTGCTTCGGTGGGTTCATCAAAAATAGAACAAAGACCAGTAACTAGTATAACAGAGGCGATACAAGGTCTTGTGCCTGGTATTAATATTGCTCAACGTAATGCATCTCCTGGAGAATTGAGTGCAGTCACAATCAGGGCAGCGGGTTCAATCTCTGCCGGATCTGATCCATTGTGGGTCATTGATGGTTTCCCGACAGATCAAAGAAATGCAGTTGCCATCAGTCCATTGGATATTGAATCCGTTGAAATACTGAAGGATGCATCAGCAACGGCCATTTATGGTTCTCGAGGCGCTAATGGTGTAATCATTATTACAACAAAATCAGGTCAGGAAGGTGCTTCAAGAATTTCTGTTAGTGTTACTACGGGTGTTAGTCAAGTACCTGAAAGTGAAAGGATGACACTCCTAAATTCAGAGGAATATGTCCGGTATTATACAGAACAAAATGGCGGGACAGCACCAGATTGGATTGCTAATAATTGGGATGGCCAAACCGATACTGATTGGCAGGATGCTGTTATGAGGACAGGTGCTTTTCAAAATTATGCCATATCGGCATCAGGAGGTAGCAACAAAATATCATACTTATTGTCGACTAACTATATAGATCAGGAAGGTACTATAATTGGAGAGGGGCAGAAAAAATATTCAGCACGACTAAAGGCAGACTATCGCCCTAATAGCAAGCTTACTTTTGGAGTAAATCTTGCTCCAAATATTACCCGAATTCAGAGGTCAAGTCCAAATCTTACGACGGATTTTAGTTCCATTCAGGCCCAGGCATATCTGTTACCTCCCATCCTTCCCATTCGTAGGGCTGACGGCACATATTCAAATGCCAGTGATCTAAGCGTGGGAGGTGGGACCGGTTTATTAAATATTGCTAATCCATTGGAGACCGCAGAGAACTATCAGATTAGAAGCAACTTATTCAGGTTCCTGGGTGGTGCGAATGTATCTTATGAAATTTTGGAGGGTTTAACACTTAAGTCAGTCATTTCTGCAAATTTTGCAACTAATGATGACGAAACTTTTTATGTTTCTCCGGGTCCTAGATTTCAACTGCCTGGTTCTAGTGAATTAAGAACAGGGCAGTCGCAAAGCATGGGCTGGTTGAATGAGAATACTATTTCATATAAGAGATCTGCGGGTGACCATTCTTTCGATGTCTTGGCAGGTCTGAGCTTTCAGAATAACAGGTTCGAGTCAACGGGTGCTTTTGTTCGGGGTTTACAAGTGGCAGGCCCAAGGGTAGTTTCAATTGGAGATAGTGGATCCTTACAAGGATTTAACAGTAATAGCGAGAATGCTATTGTATCCTATCTGGGAAGGGCCAACTATTCTTTTAGGGGTAAATATTTGCTGACTGCTACAGTCAGAAGAGATGGTAGCTCCAGGTTTGGAGTTAATGAACTTTTCCACACTTTTGGATCCGTGGCGGTTGGATGGCGTTTATCCGAAGAGGAATTTATCCAGAATCTAGGGTTTGTTGACAACGCAAAGATCAGGGCCTCAATCGGTACTACGGGAAGCAATGAAATTACGGATTTCCCTTCCAGGGCTAACTACATTCCCGTTCGACAGTCTTTTGGAGGGTCACAAACTTTCGGCATTAACACTCAGAATCCCGGGAATGATAACCTTACCTGGGAAACTTCTGATCAGCTTGATATTGGCTTCGACCTTTCCATTTTTAATAACAAGTTCAGTATGACCTTCGACTATTTTAACAACAAGACATCCGGGTTGATATTATCAAGAAACCTGGTGCCATCAACAGGCTTCGGAGGTTTTCTTACTAATATCGGTAGTATGAGAAATAAGGGGATAGAACTTTCATTGAACGCCAAGGTGGTTGATCAGGATGATTTTGAGGTCAACATTGGTGGTAACATTACGACCAACGATCAAGAAATTTTAGATCTGGGTGGGGAAGATGAAATCTTCAATTTCTTTGGTGCTTTAAGGAGAGTTGTTGGTGGTGAGTTGCAGCAAATCAGGGGCCCCAAGTCAATAGGAGTCGCGAGGGTAGGAGAAAGTTATCCTGCACAGCCAAATATTAAGCCGGGCCAATTGGTCTATGATGACTTCGATGGAAATGGATCCATTGGGAATTTCTTAAGTACGGATGCTCAACTATTGGGTGATACGAATATAGATTTGATTTACGGTTTAAATGGTGCTGTGAGGTATAAAAACTTTACCCTGAGCACACTGCTGCAAGGGCAGTCAGGCGCTCATGTGTATGATTTCTGGCAGATTCAGATTCAAACACCTTTCCGTTACTTAAACCTGGCAAAGGAGTTTTGGTATGACGGAAGGTATGTATCAGAAAGCGAACCAGGGAATGGTAAAACGCCAGGTGCTGTTGGTGGTCTTAATGATGGGATATATGTCGTATCTTCCTTTGGGGATCAGAAAACTGACTATGTGAGGATAAGGAATGTAACGTTGAATTATGACATTCCAGCGACCTTCGCTACCAAGTATGGCATTGAAAATGCCCGTGTGTACTTAGCGGTAGAAAATCTGCATACATTCTCGGATTTTGTCGGTGGTAACCCTGAGACACGAAGATTATCTGGTGGTGGTCCGGCATTAATCGGTGGTTCACAAATTGCAGGTGTTGGTGATAATCGTGAACTTGGATTAACCTCGCCTGGTTCATTGCCATTGCCTAGGATTTGGACCCTCGGAATTAACTTATCATTTTAAAATTTGAAAAATATGAAAACTAAATCATATAAATTAATAGAGAGCAGAACTATGAAAGGCTATACATTTTTATTGATGATGTTAGCGGTTTTTTCATGTGATGATTTTGCGGAGGTGGAACCTGAAGACAGGATTGATGCCACTACATTCTTTGCTAATGATCTCGAGGTAGTTATAGGTGTTAATGGAGCTTATGCTGCTCAGAGAGGCATATTTGGCGATATGCAATCATTTAACCTTTTAGAGACGAGATCAGACAATACAGTTCAGAATACGAATGAGCAAGCAGAGCGGTTTGAAACTGATACTTTTGAAGAAGGTATAGGCAATTTGCCAAATTTGGTTGTCTGGGGCAGAATGTATAACGTTATCAATCTGGCTAATTTGGTAATCACTCGTGGACCGGATGCACAAGGAGATGCGAATTTGATTAGTCGTGCCGTCGGAGAGGCAAAGTTTTTAAGAGCTTTTAGCTACTTTCATATGGTTGTTATGTGGGGAGGGGTACCCCTTAGGCTGGAACCTATTAAAGACTTTGGAGATGAAAGTCAAACGATTGTTCCAAGATCCACGGCAACTCAGGTATACGATCAGATTGTATCTGATCTAAATGATGCCACAGCCACGCTTCCGGATTCTTATGCAGGAGGTTTAAACAAGGAGAAGGGGAGGGCTACCCGTTTAGCAGCACTAACCCTTCTTGGAAAGGTTCAG
Organism: Bacteroidota bacterium; assembly: GCA_027592755.1. Classification (GTDB taxonomy): domain Bacteria; phylum Bacteroidota; class Bacteroidia; order Cytophagales; family Cyclobacteriaceae; genus JAJCYL01. The sequence continues at coordinate 76,516 of JAQCLE010000001.1, forward strand.
TTACAACGGGGAAATATATCTGAAGCAGTAACTGCACTAAGACAGGTCGAAGGTAGATATAGTTTGTTGGCGGATTACTCAAACATTCATTCGTCGGGCAATAACAATAGCGCTGAATCTATTTTTGAAATTAATTTTCTTCCTGGTAATCAAACTGCATATGGTTTAAATAATGGTTTTCTACCATTATCGGAGGCTACCAGATTTGGTATCGTATTGGGTGGTGGTGCAGCTGGAGAACTGGGTGTACGCCCTTCACTTGATATGATAAACATATTTGAACCCGGTGATCTTAGGCTTGCTGCTAGTATTGGATTTTTGAACGATGACCCGAACGCTGAAGCTTATGTTAATAAATTTGTTGATTATACAGCAGGGGTGAATGGCCACAATATGAATATTGTTGCATTGAGATACGCCGATGTTTTACTCATGCTGGCGGAAGCTCTGGGTGAGGGGGCAGAGTCCTATGAATTGATTAATATGGTGAGAAGGAGGGGATTTGGTTTGGATTCTACCGTGCCAGATCCTGCTGTAGATGTAGATGGAACTACCACTGGTACCTTCATTGAAAAGGTGATGGATGAAAGGAGGCGTGAACTCGCTTTTGAACTGCATCGCTGGATTGATTTACTCCGGCTGCCGCAGGCGGACGTTCTTAACATCATGAACACTCATTTGAATAATGAACCGGAATATTCAGGAGATGTATTTAATTTGACAGCAAATAATCTGTTGTATCCGATTCCAACTTCCGAAGTTGAATCATCAGGAGGTGTAGTTGCCCAAAACCCTGGATTTTAGGTTGATATTCCAAAAGCCTGCTGGAACTTTCCAGCAGGCTTTTTTATACAAAGGGGGCAAATATTTGGGTAGCTTGGTGATAAGATGAAACATTCTCCCCTTAATTTTAGCCCGATCCAAAGCTTAATAATAATTGCAATACTGCTTTTTAACATTTCTTGTGAAAAAGCAAGCGAGCAAGTGCCAATAGACTTATCTCCTCAATTATTTGAAAAACTCCCTCCACATGAGACAGGAATAGATTTTGCAAATATCCTTCAGGAAGAGATTGCTTCCGGTCACAACCGATTTCAATTTGACTATTTCTATAATGGTGCCGGTGTTGGTGTGGCTGATTTGAACAATGATGGCCTGCAGGATCTCGTTTTCACGGGTAATCAGGTTGATAATAAAATTTACCTCAACAAAGGAAATCTTCGTTTCGAAGACCTAATAAACAACGCTGGAATAAATAAAAATAAAGGTTGGTCAACAGGAGTGACTTTTGCTGATGTGAATCAAGATGGCTTACTGGATATATATATTAGTCAGGGCGGGCCTCTGGGGTTTGATAGAAGCAATTTACTATTTATCAACCAGGGCAACATGAAATTTTCAGAGGAGGCATCTTCCTATGGGCTCGCAGATCAGGGGATCACAACACAGTCGGTTTTCTTTGACTATGATAGGGATGGCGATCTTGATTGCCTGGTGATGAATGAAAATCCTTTGTATGGTTATCCCCCGGGGGAATTCCACTATGTCCTGAAAAATGAACCTAATATTCTTGAAGCCACTAGTTCACACCTTTACAGGCAGGAAGAAGGTCACTTTGTTGACATTACGAAAGAAGCAGGTCTTTTAAGTGCAACTTTTGGATTGGGGTTAGTTGCCAGTGATATTAACCAGGATGGTTGGATAGATATTTATATCGCTAACGATTATTTCATACCGGATGCACTCTATATCAATCAAAAAGACGGCACATTTAAAAATGAAATCAAAACGAGAACCGGTCACGTTTCTTTCAGTGGAATGGGGGCCGATATCGCAGATATTAACAATGACGGGCACGAGGATATTTTTGTTCTGGACATGGCGTCAAAGGATCATTACAGAGCGAAAACGCTTATGGCATCCATGGATGTAAAGTTGTTTGACTATCTAACTAACAAGCCAGGTTATCAAGAACAGTATATGTTCAACACCCTCCAGTTGAACAATGGAGATGACACATTTCAAGATATATCCCATGTAGCAGGATTGGCAAAAACTGATTGGAGTTGGGCAGGCTTATTGGTTGATCTGAATAATGATTCTAACAAAGATGTATTAGTTACAAATGGCACTCAGTTTTCCATAAATAATGACTATTTAAAAAAGATCAGAGATCTGGAAAAAAATTACCCAAACGAGATTCCAGATCATGAGTTAGAGAAGTTATTAAGAGAAATACCTTCTGAAAAACTGACGAACGTGCTTTATAGAAATGAAGGACATCTGAAATTTATTGATGTAACAAAAGAATGGGGTTTGGATGAGCCCACTTTTTCAAATGGGGCGATTACCGCTGATTTGGATAAAGATGGAGATCTGGATATTGTAATAAACAACAATAATGATAAGGCCAGCATCTATCGAAACCTTACTGTTGAAAAGAAAGCAGGTAGTTATTTAAGGGTACTGGGTAAGGGGTTATTGTCGGAATCGTTTCCTAAGATAACGATTCATTATGATGGCCAGATACAAGTTGTTGAGATTAAACGGGTAAGAGGATACTTGTCGGCAATAGAGGATTGGGCTCATTTTGGCCTTGGCAAGGTTGAGATAGTGGACACGGTACAAGTAAGGTGGCCATCCGGTAAGTATGAAGAGCGGTATAATGTTGAGGCTAATAATACAATTACGTTTAACGAAGAAGATGCCAAGGCTGATATAGTGACAAGGAAATCATCAAAAGGATATTTCGAGGAGCTTAAGGATGCCCAATTGAGACTTTCATATGCACATAAAGAGAGTGTCTATGATGACTTTGTAACTGAAACACTCCTTCCTTGCAAACAATCCACAATGGGACCATTCTTATCAAAGGGTGACATTAATGGAGATGGTGCTGATGATGTATTTATTGGAGGGGCCAAAGGAGAACCAGGTGTTATTTACATTCAGAACAAAGGCAGATTCTATCAGCTGAATGATGCTGTGCTAAATGCCGACAGGCAGTCGGAAGACATGGGGTCATTGATCTTTGATTTTGATCAGGATGGCGACAATGACTTACTCGTTTTAAGTGGGGGCAATGAGCATAAAGAGGGATCAAAACAATATGCCAACCGCTTATATCTTAACGATGGGCAGGGCCATTTCACAAAGTCAGGTGATAACCTATTAGACACCCAAAGACTGAGTAGTAAATCGGTAGCTTCAATTGATTACGATCGTGATGGAGACAATGATTTGATTATTGGGAATCGAATGGTCCCTGGTAAATACCCTTTGTCGAGCCCCTCATTTATTTATGAAAACGAAAAGGGTGTATTGAAGGATGTTACCGATAGTGTTGCTCCTGATTTATTGTCATTCGGCGCTGTCAATCAAGTTATCTCGACCGATTTTAACAATGACCAATGGACTGACTTTATCGTAGTTGGGGAGTGGACAGGTATTGGATTTTTCCGGAATGTGAATGGAGCCTTTGTGCAAGTTACAGATGCATATGGACTTGGTAATTTAAAAGGATGGTGGTTCAGCGTAACAGAAACAGATGCAAATAATGATGGTTTTAAAGATTACATCATTGGTAATATTGGTTTAAATAGTAAGTATAAGGCTTCCAATGACGAACCACTACGAATTTATTCCGGGGATTTTGATGTAAATGGTACTTATGATATGATGCTGAGTTATCAATACAAAGATAATTACGTGCCCTTGCGTGGACTTGAGTGCTCTTCGGGTCAAATACCCATTCTTACAAAGAAATTTCCAACCTATAGCAGTTTTGCCAATGCGACAATAGTTGATTTATTCGGTGCCAAAAACGTAGAAAATGCCTATCTAAGGGAAGTAACAGAGTTTAGATCAATTTTACTTCTCAATAATAAAGGGCAGTCTTTCGACATTAAGCCCTTGCCAATTGAGGCTCAGTTATTTCCCTTGCTTTCATGTGTTCCTTATGACATAAATGGAGATGGTTTCGAGGATTTAATTCTGGCAGGAGGAATATACAATACTGAGGTGGAGACTCCAAGATTAGACGCTGGCACCGGTTTGATATTATTGTCCGACGGAGAGGGGATTTATACCAACGTTAAATCCGTTGAGTCGGGTCTTGATTTGAAAGGTAATGTTAAATCACTGGCGTTAATTAGGCTTAAGGAGACAGGGACGATGCTATTGATGGCTGGGGTTAATAATGATAACTTAAGATTATTCGAAACAGGGGTAAACTAATACAATATAAATCATCCTAATATGGTAAAATGGAAATCATGCGTGAAACATGAAACTCAGGTTAATTTTATACTCTATCAGTTATCAGTTATTCTATTGACCCTCCTATTATCATGTAAGCCTGGCGATGGACCTAAGGAGTCTGGCACTATCCCAGAACCATATGCTGATGGTAGTTTTGGATATGATTATGAGTTCCTGAAAAAATATACTGATATTATTCTATTGGAATCGGGTAATGGAAGAGTGGCTGTATCACCTGCTCTGCAGGGCCGCGTGATGACCAGTGCAGCAGACGGTATGATGGGTACAAGTTACGGATGGATTAATCGGGCACATTTTGAATCCGGAGATACACTGGATCACATCAATGTATATGGTGGTGAAGAACGTTTCTGGTTAGGTCCTGAAGGAGGTCAGTACTCAATTTTTTTCAAGGAAGGGGTAGATTTTACATTTGAAAACTGGTCCACTCCAAGATTGATAGATTTGGAGCCATTTGACGTTAGACAACAAACCGGTCAGGAGGTATCGTTTACGAAAACAGCTAGATTAACCAACTATTCCGGATTCACTTTTGATTTTGAGATAAGTCGATCGGTGACCATTCTTTCGGGACAGGAGATTGGGGTGACTCTGAATATCGAGATCCCGGAAGGGATCAATGCTGTAGGTTATAAAACTGCCAATCAACTAAAAAACGTAGGATCACAGGCATGGGATAGGGAAAAAGGTTTATTATCCATTTGGCTTTTAGGGATGATGAGACATTCACCTACAACTACGGTGATAATCCCCTACATCCAAGGAGAGGAATCTCAACTAGGTGTGGTGGTTAACGACGATTACTTTGGCAAGGTACCGGAAGATCGTTTGGTGACTAGTGAAAAGGCAATATTCTTTAAGGCTGATGGTCAGCAGCGTGGTAAAATAGGGTTGTCCCCTGACCGAGCGCAGAACGTTTTGGGCAGTTACGATCCGGCAAGTAAAGCCCTTACAATCGTGAAATACAATAAACCTGATGGTGAGGCAGAATATGTGAATTCTAAGTGGGAATTACAGGATTACCCTTATAATGGTGACGTGATAAATGCTTATAATGATGGTCCTGCTGAGCCGGGAGCAAAACCCATGGGGCCCTTTTATGAGATGGAAAGTTCGTCACCAGCTGCCGCTTTGTCCCCTCAAGAGTCTATTGAGCATATACAATATACATTCCATTTTGAAGGAGTCGAAGCCAAATTGGACTTGATTGCCCAGTCTGTTTTTAATGTTTCATTGGTGGAGATTAAATCTGCTTTTAATCCTCAATAATGAAGGTTGGAGCCAAAATACCCAAGTCACTATTTGGAATATTAATACTATTCAGTGCTTGTCAGTCAAGTATTCAGGAGTCAGCTCTTTACGGTACCGAAGACGATAACTGGCTCGAAATCGGGAATGCTCAAATCAGGGCCATTTTCAGTAAGAATAATGGAGGAATTGAGCAGGTATTTTATGCTAAAAAAGAGAATGAATGGGTAGAGGTGGTTGCATCTCTTATTCCACCTCAAATTTTCCCGGAAGAAGCGGTCCAACTTTTCAATGCCGGTTTGGATCATCAACATCGTTTTTTAGCTAATTCTCATGTAAGTGATTTTAACCTTGAAAGAGGTGAAGATGTTTTGACAGTTACCCTAACAGGTAAATCAGGCGAAGTTCCAATTACACAAAGCATATCATTGAAACCTGATGATGACTACTTCCATTTTGATGTTTCACTTACACTGATAGGCGATCCACCCCAATTAGATTATGCACTGTCTACGTTCACCTTCAACCTTGATCATGCACCAACATTTGTACATACACCCGGGCTAAAATTTGATAATGAAGACTCCAAACAGAATAGGTTTGAACTCCTCCCTGGCAAAGACCAGGTAATTGGAGATCGTGCTTTTCATGCCCCGGCAGTCATTTTACAAGAGAAGGGCCTTTTTTCAGCGCTTGTCCCTGATCTGAATGCCATCAATGAACATAGAATAATCTCACCCAATGCCCGGAGAAATATTGATATCGGAACCAATATTTTCTCAGTCACTGTTGAGGATGACAAATTCACTATGCCCACCGGGTTGGATCTGAATGTATTGACCGGGCTGACAGAAAAACCTGTTATGACATTTGGTTACATGGACAACATTATTGCCCACCATATAAGGTATCAAAGAGTAAATGACACAAGCATGGTCAGGATTTTGGATAGTAATAAAGTCCGGTACGAGTTCGATCTCTTTGTTGGGGCTGATATTACAGAAGGCAAGGGTTTTCAAAGGATTACTAAACACCAATGGAAACAATATGGAAAACCGGTATTTAATAATCGACCGCACCTGGCAATGCCATTTAACGAATACTTCAGGATCATTGACTCCATCACCTTCAACCCGATTTCCTATGATGACATTGATATCGATCTACCATTGAATGATTATGCGGACCACGGTTCGTGGTTGGAATGGGAAGATGAGGGTCAAAAAATGGGAGGTTATCGTTCTGCCATTACATGGTGGAATGATGTGATGCACAATTCAGCCTTTTGGAACAACGCCCGCGATGCTCAGGGCTTCTGGTACTGGGGCAATAAGCTCGACAGACCCGACATGATTGACAAAGGCAGGCGGATTATCAATTGGTGTTTGTCAGCTCCACGTAATGAGCAAGGGCTGTTTGCATTGCTTTACACTGCCAATGATAAAAAATGGGGACTTAGCTTCACAGACCCGGTAAATGACAAATATGAGTTCTTCCTGAAGCAAAGTGGCTCCTACGATGTCTCTACCATGAGCAAAACCGCTGCTCATCTGTTGGATTATCATTTACGGTGTGAGAAAGACCAGCGGATTGTTGACTACTTGATCCCTTATGGCAATTGGCTATTAACTGCAATTGATGATAGAGGAGCAGTCCCTTCCTATGTCAACGATAAAAACATGGTAGCTTCTCCCATACTACATTTCAGCGCACAACCTGCGTCAAGTATGTGGTTTTTAGCCGAACTATTCAATGCGACTGGGCAGAACAAGTATTTGGATGGAGCTCAGAAAATTTCAAAATATCTGGAGAAAGAAGTTCTACCGGAGCAAAAATGGGTTGATATGGAGCAGTTTTTTTCCTGTGGAAAACGACCCTTTGAGTTTACCAGAGACCGTTGGCAAAATCAGGTAGCCCGGGGTAATCTGGCGCTCTTTTGGGCAATTGAAGGTTATGCGGCGCTGTATAGGGCAACATCGGACGCGGACATATTGCAGTTGGGCGAACAATGCATTGACTATGTGACCTTTACCCAGGCTTGTTGGGAGCCTCATTTTATTTATACCGCCTTCCCCTTTGGAGGATTTACTGTTGATAATGCCGATAACGCTACCTTTTTAGATGCCCGGCAAGCCGAAATGGTAAGGCCCTTCATTTGGTACGGAAAGACATTGGGCCGTCAGGATTTACTGGAGAGAGGAGTAGCCGCAGCCCGTTCATCGGTAGTGCTAATGAACCATCCCCGGCACAAGGCAAACAACATCTATCGACATACTAATATCTATCCCTTCGGGTTGGGCCCTGAGAATATTGATCACGAAGCGCATCCACAATCCGCTATGAGAACCCATCCCAGTTGGGGTGAAGGTTCAGGTGTATTTACCGGTCTGGCAGAAGCCGGAAGAGGTTTAGGTGGCCTATATGTCGATTTTGAGAAGAACTTAAATGTAGGAGTAGACGGTTTGCGTGTAGAGTCTACGAAGCTTGAAGGAAATGATATTCACTTGAAGATTGCAAGCATGTTGGCCATGCTTGATCAACCCTGGAATAAAGATTTTTCAACTGAACTTAAAATAGAGGGTCTAAGCGACGGCAGTTATAGAGTCATCTTAAATGGCGCTGATGTAGGCGAAATTTCGATCAAAGGAGACCAAAAACATTGGATTAACATTCAACCAACAGGTGAAATCAAAATCTTAAAAGAACAGAATTCATGAGGTACTTCTCATATTATTTGATGTGTAATATGATTTTGATTGGTTTAAGAGCCGATTGTCAATCGACCAAGGATTCGATATACTCATTCTCAAAGGATGGCACTGAGTGCTTAGTTCATAGAGATGGGCTGGTAAGACCCTGGCTCAATCGTCTGGGCAATGACGTTTTCTTTACCTGGGTTACCCACAATGGCTATATTGAAAGTTTTCTGATCGATCCGGCGATCAATGGATTGGTTAACCCTCAATCAGTATCCGGGCATTTTTATCTACGAGATAATTCCTCTGGTGAGATTACACTCATCAATGAATCTGAAGATCGAGACAATTGGCGGGCCACTATCGGGTTGGGCTATAATCGTGTTCAAAAGAAAGCGCTGGGATTGCAAACTGAGCTGACCTATTTCATCCCAAGAAATGATAATCTACTCATTGTAATAGCAGAGATAAAAAACAATAGCTCTGAACAAAAAAATATTTCCGTTTTCGGTCAGGTAGAATGGAGTATAGGTGACGCTACTAAAAAAGATGTACATCCCAGTGATGGATTAGGAGGAAGCCAACTTAACCTTTATAAGACTGTTTCCATGGATGATAACATCATGTATGCTGAAACCAACAACTGGCGTAGCACGGCCAATGCCATTCCCTGGCCTTACGTTGGTTATTTTACTACAAACGAAACAGTCACGTCGTTTGAGACCTCATCGGTAAAATTCTTTGGAAATAAGCAAAATTGGTATAAGCCTGAAGCAGTGATAGAAGGAAAGTGCACAAATACTTCGTTTCATAGCTATGATGAATACCCCTTTGGTGTCTTGCAGTCACAAATAAGCTTGAAGCCTACGGAATCAAAAAAAATAGTATACCTGCTGGGAATGGAAAGAAATAAGGAAACGGCAAAAAAAACAATTGGTAAATATTCGGATGTAGCATATACTGAAGGTCAGCTCCAATCAACTATTGATTATTACAGAAATTTTTTGGAAAGCACTATAACCATAAATACTCCAGATAAAGCGAACGACCGAATTATCAATATCTGGTCGCAGTATCATTGGAGGCAGTTCCTGAAAAAGGATCTGGATACCGATAGTCATGGGTCGGGATTCTGGACATACGGACTTGAGGGGTCTACAATTTGGTTGCAGCCTGAGGTCACGCTAGTAGGACTGGATATGAAAATTGTGAAAAAAGGGTTGATCAATATTTTACTTCGAAATCAAATTTCAGACCTGGAAAACACAAATATTTTCATGGGTCCTTCAGCGATGCTGGATGAAGATATTGGTGTTCAATGGCCGCCAGAAAAAATAGAACAAGGGCGGGCCGTGCCACATCATCACTGGATTTATGTTTTCTCTATCAATTTATATTATTACTTAATTGAAACGGGGGACTTAGACTTTCTCAATGAGCAAGTGCCTTACATTGATGGCTCAACGGGTTCCGTATGGGATCACATAAGAACTGGCCTGGATGTCTCTTCAAAAGTGATAAATGACCGTGGGCTTGCCATCATACCCAAAGGGGTGGGTGATTGGATGGATGAGTTTACCAAAATTAGTAAGGAAGGTAGAGCTGAGAGTGTAATGTTAGCGAGTCAGGTAGCATTTATACTAAAGGGTTTTGCAGATATAGCGGACCAAATTGGGGAAGACGCAGATCGCGATAAATGGATGAGTACTTATGACAAAATAAGCGTTGGAATTAATGCTCACAGTTGGGATGGCGAGTGGTATGTTCGTGCATTCAGCGATCGATCGGAACCTCCTCAGGTTGTGGGTAGCAACAAAAATGAAGAGGGTAAAATCTACTTAAACAGTCAATCCTGGCCTATTCTGAGTGGTGTATCTACCCCGGAGAGAACGAATAAAGCACTGGATGCTGTCGAAAAATATTTACTTTCCGATTATGGAGCCTTGGTGTTCTGGCCTTCCTATTCAGTGTACGTCGATTATATTGGTACTCAATCCATTTATTCTCCAGGATTTAGAAATGGCAATATTTATTTTAGACCAGCAGGATGGGCAATAATGGCGGCAGCCATGAGTGGAAGAGCTGATTTGGCCAATGAACTTTATACTAAAACCAGTTTGGCTGAGCGAAGCCGTGATATTGATCGTTATCTCTTAGAGCCCTATGCGTATCCGGAAAATTACATTGGCCCGGATCATTCGCGAGCCGGGGAGGGACAATTTCATTGGTGTTTCGGGGAGGGGACGGCGTGGATGTGGTATGCATATGTGACTCACATTTTAGGGGTTAGGGCAGAATTAAAAGGATTAGTAATAGACCCGATGATTCAGAGCAGTTGGGACGGTTATGAGGTGAAAAAACCATTTAGAAATGCTATCTATCAAATTCAGGTAAAGAATCCTGAACATGTTTCAAATGGGATAAAATGGATCAAAGTCGATGGCAAACGGATTAAAGGAAATATGATAACTCCTCACAAGGATGGTAAAACTCATAATGTAGAAGTAATGATGGGATCTAGATAGATGTGGAATTAATGGTAATTGAGTTGAATTCCGATTTACCCAAAAATTGCAAATGAAGATGACCTTGTTAAGGGTATTGTCCAATTCGAATTATTCAAATAACAAGACAAAATGTTAGTAATGAAAATCCAACCATTATTTGAATCCGGCAATTACGATTTGAGTGCATTACTAAAGCCATTGATACATATTATTAGGAATTTAGCCTTATGCATAGGATTGCCCATTACTCTCACTCTTTTTATTTCGGGCTGCCAGATTTCCAAAGAGCAAGGGAATACTTTGAGGCTAATACAGAATGACATTCAAATAGAATTGGACAACGGACGAATTCGGGTTGTTTTAGAAATTGATTCTTCCGTGATCACGCAAACTTACTTTGTAGCTTCCGAAGGCAGCTGGAAAGAAGTTGCTTCCTCTTACCCCGGTTCTGAGAAAACCGGTGATAAAATACTGCCTCTATATGACAAAGGACCTGGTTTTGCAGACGATTACCGCCTAATGGCGAATGACGGGTTTGATTCTGTTAAAGTTCTGGAAGAAAGCAAGGATGTCATCAGACTTCTTTTGACTGGCACAATTAAGGGAAACATGATTGAGCAAACCGTGGATTTGCAGCCTGATCAGGATTATTTTCATATTGAAATAAAGGCCGATCTCACAAATGAAGCCAAACTTGAATACCTGCTGTCTTCATTTACCTTTAATTTGTTAGGGGAGCCTGATTACACATTTGTTCCAGGTCTCAAGAGGGCTGACGATGATCTCATCGGTGACAGAAAATTTTTTGCCCCCGCAGCAATTGTTGAAAAGGACGGGTTCATGATGGCATTGGTACCTGATCTCAATTTAATCAACGAGAACATTGTCTATGCCAAAGGTGCCCGGCCCCAGAAACATCTACGGATATTTGCAGTTCCTCTGGATACCAATAGAATCTCTCTTCCAACCGGGCTTAATCTTGATCTGCACTCTGGTGTTTCGAAATTTCCACTTATTTCATACGGCTTCATTGACTACTGGGTCGAACAGCATGTTTACTGGCGGCACGAGAACGAAGACGGTAAACAAGTCCGCGAACTTTCTGATACTAAACTACGCTACGGCTTCGATTTATTCTTAGATTCTGAAGTTGAGAAAAGCCGTGGTTATGCACTTGTTTCATCCTTTCTATGGAAAAAATATGGAACGAAGTACTTTCAAATGCCAAAGCCGCAGGCCATGCCTTTTTTAGGCTACGCCGAAGTTTGTTACCCTGCTACTTTCGCCTACCAGGGGTACGATGTGGTAAGTGGTGCCGCCATGGGAGCGCTGCAGCCAAGAACAATTGACATCAGCATAAGCCATCGCAAAGGTCATCCCGAATTGGAGACATGGCAGCAATGGGAGGAAGAAGGAGTTGCTGTAGGGGGATTAAGGCTTAGTGCACCCCAATGGTATCAGTTTATTTATAATACTTCATGGTGGAATAATGTTTGTGATGCAACCGGTATATTTTATTGGGGGCAAAAACAAAATGACTCAACCCTTATCGATAAAGCCAGACGAATAATCAATCTTACATTAGGGGCACCTCAAAAGGAAGGGATGTTCCCGGCTCTATATGACCTCAACAAAAAATCATGGGCTGGGAGTCTTTGGAATCCTCCTCTGGAAAACTATGATCCTAACGAAAGGGCAACATACTTTGATTGGGAAGATGGAGCGTATCAGACTGCATCAGCAAGCGTAACCGCAGGTTATTTGTTGCAGTATCGGAAGACATGTGAAAATAATCCGGGTATCATACCTTTTGTTCAGCGATATGGCGATTTTTTAATTCAAAATATGCAATCGAACGGTTGTGTCCCCGGCTGGTTCTCCAAAGAACTTGAACCATTGCCCAGTTTGAAATGGAATGCAGATGGTGGGGCACATATATGGGTATTGAGTGAGCTGTACAAGGTAACAAACGAGGTAAAATACATTGAAGCTGCAAAGAAAATTGCGCATTTCATGATTCAAGAAGTAATGCCAAGACAAAAATGGTATGATTTTGAAACATTTTATTCGTGTGCTGTGAAGCCTGAAACATTCTTTGATGAACGAACAGGACAGTACCCCGCCAATAACATGTCTTTGTCATGGGCTTTAGAAGGCTTTTCTTCACTATATGAGGTAACTAAAAATCAAGTCCATTTATCTGCTGCCGAAGCCTGCGCCGATTACTCAATTTTTTACCAGGCGATTTGGGCGCCACATTATATTATCACTGCTTATCCATATGGGGGCTTTTCATCTCAAAATAGTGACGCAGAATGGTTGGACCAGAGAAGTCATCGTTTTGTGAATGGATTGGTGCGTGTCGGTCTTTTATCCAACAGACAGGATTTGATTGAAAGGGGTGTTGCTGCGATGAAATCTTCCTTAACGCTGATTAATCACCCTCTACACATTCAAAATGAAATCTACAAGTATCCAAATTACCCACTTGGACTCGGCCCTGAGAATATTGATCATGAAGGATTCCCTCAAATGCCTTTAAGATCAGGACCAAGTTGGTGTGAGGTAGGTGGATTGGCAGGAGCAGCTCATGCAATGAATCACCTAGGTGGGGCATATATTGACTTTGAGAATAACATAGGAGTTGGTGTTGATGGAGTAGCTGTCGCTGATTATTCAATTAATCAGCAGGAAATTAAGATTACAATGAAATCCTTACTATCCGGTCTGTCTGTGCCGTTTGACAAGCCATATTTGCTTGAATTACGAATGGTTGGGTTGGAGGAACGGACTTACACGTTGATACTCAATGAAGGTCCTGAATTGACCCTTAATAATAGAGAGCTGGAATCTTTGCCTGTAATTGTTTATTCAGACGGGAGGATAATTGTAGAAATATAACCTATTGGCTTAGTAATGTGAATTGATTCAAATCATCATTTTTTACATTGCAATACGGTTGAGAATGATTGGACGTCGGATGCAATAACATGGGTTAAGGAGGATTTCATAACAAATGACTTAAGCCCCGATTTGAAGAAAAATATCACTGACGGGCATGATCCTATTAAGTAGACTTGGAAAAGTTGAACACCAAATTAACAGATATGAAAAAAATCAAATGCGAGGTTAAGATACCGTCTCTTATTTGTCTATCCGTTTTACTCTCTTGTGGTAATCCTGGAAAAAAAGCCGAGGCATTAAAACCTAATGTAATTGTCATTTTGGTGGACGACCTGGGTTATAACGACCTGGGGTGTTACAACACCAAAGATCCAGGGATACAAACACCGAACATTGACCGTTTAGCGGAAGCTGGAATACGATTTACTGATTGGCAATCTGCCAATTCTGTGTGCGCACCTTCCAGAGCGGCGATCCTTACCGGAAGGTACACCCCTAGAAATGGACAGGTGGTGGTATCACACCCCTTCGACAAAGATCAATATGAGCACCTCGGGCTTTATCAGGATGAAGTGACAATCGCAGAGTTGTTGAAACCGTTGGGATATGCAACTGCCGCTATCGGGAAATGGCATTTAGGTCAGCATGTTGATTATCGCCCTCTGAGACACGGATTTGATCAATACTATGGAACAATGCACAATATTGCGATAGGTAAGAAAGGGGAGATTTATGAGGGGGATTCCCTGACCGGGGATAGTGCATTTTATGAAAATATACATAAGCTCCTGACCAACGAGGCCAAGACGTTCATGAACAAATCCATAGAAGAGAATTCTCCATTTTTCATGTATCTATCTCACTATTTGGTGCATGGTCCCTGGGAGCCAAGCAGAGAATTTGCGACGGATGAAGAATGGCAAATACGAACTGAGGTAAATGGGGATATCAATCATAAAGTTTACCCGGCAATGGTACGTGAGTTAGATTGGCATATTGGTGAGATAATAGGTGAATTAGAAAGACTGGGCATTTCAGAAAATACCGTAATATTCTTTGTGTCCGATAATGGTCCTTGGCTAACAACCGATACTGTACGTTCTGCCGGGAGTGCCTGGCCATTAAGAGGAAGCAAATTCAACACATTTGAAGGAGGCCATAGGGTACCTGCTATTGTTAAATACCCAGGCAAAATTCCGGCCGGGCGAGTCTCGAATGAACTTGTCAGTTCTATGGATATTTTACCAACCATAGCACATATTACCGGAGCGTCTATGCCGGACGAAAGGGTAATTGACGGCAAAAACATCTGGCCGATACTAAGTGCAGAAGAAGGTGCTGAATCTCCACACAAAGTACTGTATGGATATCATGGAAAAAATTTGCAGACTATTCGAAAAGGAAATTGGAAATTGCACTTACCCAGAACACCCCAATCCGTTCCGTTTTACGCTCAGCATAAATGGGGTCGGGCGACAATTGATTCGCTAAGTGCTCCCATGTTGTTCAATCTGGAACAAGATGTTAAAGAGCAAATCAACGTGGTTAGTGAATTTCCGGAAATTGTTAAAGATCTGCTGGTAGAGGCAAAAACAGCCCGGGCCGAACTAGGTGATTGGAATGTTACCGGCACCGATGAACATGATTACAATGGACTTAAAGGAGATATTCATGCAATACCAGTAAGGAATAGATGAAATACAACACTTAGCCATAATGAATTGTGCCATGAAATTTATATTTAATAAGACACATTTAGTTTTTCTTGCTTTGTTAATGCTGTCATTATATGTTGATGGGCAAGATAAGAAACCCAATTTTTTGATAATTTATGTCGATGACTTGGGATACAATGATCTTGGCTGTTATGGCGCAAAGGACACGGCTATTAAATCGCCAAATATAGACCGAATGGCTGCAGAGGGGATCAGGTTTACAAATTGGACTTCTGCCTGTAGTACTTGTGCACCCTCCCGAGCCGCGTTGTTAACCGGGCGCTACCCAAATCGTTGTGGTTTGCCTGTAGGTAATAACGGGAGTAAAGTATTTGGTGACAATTTTGATTCTAATATGGGCCTGCAACAATCAGAAATCACTATTCCGGAAATACTTAAGCCATTGGGCTATATGACGGCCATGTATGGAAAAGCTCATTTGGGAGCTGATGTTAAATTTTATCCCCTACGGCATGGTTTCGATGAATATTATGGCAGTCTGTTTAATTTCCCAATTGGCGGGACCAATCCTGTATTAGAAGGTGATTCTATTGTTGAACCAGCTATGAAGTATCAGGATATACATATCAAGCTGACGAATCGTACCATTGATTTTATGAAAAAAAGCCAGGAGGCTGATAGGCCATTTTTTATCTATTTGTCACATTATCTATGTCATGGTCCCTGGGATCCTAATCGAAAATTTGCCACTGATGAGGAGTGGGAGGTTTACCAAAATCAACCTATAAAAGGGCATTTGAAGGATGGTGGAGACAAAATTTATCCGGTATTAGTGAGGGAATTTGATTGGCATGTGGGAGAAGTATTAAAAGCTCTTAAAGAGTTGGATATCGATAAAAATACGTTGGTTGTTCTTGTGTCCGATAATGGCCCATGGCTCCCTGCGGGGTCAGCCTGGCCACTCAGTGGAGGTAAATTTAACACATTTGAAGGTGGCCATCGGGTACCCTCAATTGCCCGGTGGCCGGATAAAATTCCTGCTGAGCAAGTTAGCGATGCTCTTTGCTCAACGATGGATTATTTTCCAACGATAGCCCATCTGGCAGGTGCAAGGTTGTCAGGGAACAGAAAAATAGATGGTATGAACATCTGGCCTATTTTGAAGGGCGATAAGAATACAAGTGAGCATGACATTCTTTATTATTATAATGGGATTACTCTTGAAGCTATTCGTGATGGAAATTGGAAGCTCCATTTACCAAGAGAGCCAAATATGAAGGTGTATTGGGCAAAAGGCATAGAAGGAGGATACCAGAGGCTTGATAAACCAACTCTTTTTAATTTAGAAAATGATATTGAAGAACAATCGGATGTTGCAGATCGATATCCTGATGTAGTTGAAAGACTATTAAAGGAGGTGGAGAAGGCACGGGAAGAACTAGGTGATTGGAACCGAAAGGGAGCCGATCAAAAGACTTTCCTAAATTATTCAGGTAATCCAAACAATCCAGAAAGAATAAAGAAATAGAGGCGGAAATGCTAAGCCTTTATCAGAACCTGATTACAAAATAAGAAATTGAGTATAGTAAGTACTAATAGAAATATGTTATGATTATTCAGAGTTTAAAAATAGCGATCGTATTGGTAGCGATCACTTCATGTAATTCCAAAATTACCAATGAGAAGAGAATGCCCAATATTGTACTTATCAATGCTGATGATTTAGGGTATGGTGATCTTGGCTGTTATGGAGCAACAAAAGTAAAAACCCCGAATATTGATGGGCTGGCCAAACATGGCAGGATCTTTACCGATGCTCATACAGCCGCAGCTGTATGTTCTCCTTCTAGGTATGGGTTGTTAACTGGACAGTACCCATTAAGAAGAAATTTTTGGGGGCCCATTACCAAAGAAACACCTTTGACTATTGACACTACCTATTTAACCATAGGTAAGGTATTGAAGGAAGCCGGGTACTCAACTGCATGCATTGGTAAATGGCACCTCGGATTTAGTGATGAAGAAGAGACAGATTTTAACAAGCCATTAAAACCCGGGCCTCTTGAACTGGGGTTTGATTATTACTTTGGAATTCCACAAGTAAACAGTGGCCCCCCTTTTGTGTATGTTGAAAACCATCACGTGGTCGGCTACGACCCTGAAGATCCCTTCGTTTATGGAGAAAAATCTGTTACTCAAGAATGGCCAGCAAAGGGTTGGCAGGCCAAATTTGGAGGAGCAAAAAAAGCACATACAATTTACAGAGACGACAATATAGGTACAACCTTGAAAGACAAGGCTATTGAATGGATGAACCAAATTCATGTTACTAAATCAGAGAATCCTTTTTTTCTATACTTGGCAACTACCAATATTCATCACCCTTTTACTCCGGCTCCGCAGTTTGTGGGTAGTAGTGAGTGCGGACGATATGGTGACTTTATCCATGAGTTGGATTGGATGGTTGGTGAGGTGCTTTCTGCACTTGATGATATGGGTATTGCAGAAAATACACTTGTGATTTTTACGAGCGATAACGGAGGCATGCTTAATCAAGGGGGTCAGGATGCCTGGAAGGTTGGACACCGCTTAAATGGTAAATTATTAGGTGCAAAATTTGGTGCTTGGGAAGGTGGTCATCGAATTCCAATGATCGCCAGATGGCCTGGTAAGATACCAGCCAATGATACATCTGATCAATTAATAAGCCAGGTAGACCTGCTTGCAACCTTTGCAAGTCTTGTTGGTAAGCCTCTGGGCAATGATAAAAACTATGATAGTGTTGATCAGCTGGAAACATTAACTGGGACTCCTAAATCAATGGTCAGGGATTACCTCATAATTTCTCCCAATTGGCCGAGTCATCTGGTTATTCGCAAAGGTGATTGGGTTTATATTGATGCTCAGGATGAAGGTGGTTTCAGAGGAACTGAATTAGATGAACATACTTTGGGGGGTGCGGCTGCTCTAAAGCTTACAGGATACGTAAATAGTGATGTTGAAGACGGTAAAATTCGTCATGATGCACCTCCTGCTCAGCTTTATAATCTATCCGATGACCTTAGTCAGACGACTAATGTATATGAGGGAAACCCGGAAATTATCAAGGAGCTTCAAGCGCTGCTGAATAGTTATCGTGAAAAAGTAGGAGATTTTCCTGAACTCGGTTGGATAGATCGACGCTAAATTTTTGCCAATGAAAATACAAAAGCTGGTAAGGGAGAATAATCAGTATGAAAAAGTTAGAAAATGATTAGTGGAGTATCCATTATTTTGATCACCATAAAAAAAAGAATCTATTGGTTGCCGTTAATAATCATTATCTGGAGTGCATGTACTTCCAAAAAAGCGGAAGTTAGTGTCATTAGTTTTTCTTCCTTATTAAGGGAAATGACAGATAGACCTTCCCTAACATATTTTCCGGATCCGGGTTATCATTTGTTGCAGGCCAGTAGTTGGGACCGTACTCAAACAGGTCCCCAAGACACTGCTACCTGGTTTGCTAATGTGGATAATAACCATTGGATCCGTGATGAAATTGTTGACAATCGTACAGAACATGTAATTATGGACGCCCAAGGACCTGGAGCAATTACACGTTGGTGGATTCCAAGCGCTGCGGGGCTGGAAAACAGGATATTGCGAATTTATCTGGATGACAATATTGTACCGGTAATATCAGAGAATTACTCCAATTTTATAAATGGGTCATCCTTTGTGACTTGGCCATTTGCCTTTGTTTCTTCAGATGAAAAAGATTCAGTTTATCAATATGGTCTGCCCGCGGGCCACCCCAAACAAGTAGGATCGGGGTTTTACCTGCCCATACCTTTTGCAAAGAGTTGCAAAGTCACATTGGATGACAAACCATTTTATTATGTGATCAACTATAGAATGTATGAAAAAGACACAGAGGTACTCTCTTTTTCAAAAGAAGATTTTTTTAATATTAAATCACTTTTGACATCAATTGGTAGCAGATTGTTGTCCGATAATGTCCCGGAAAAGGGCTTATTTGAAAAAAATGCCAGCATTGTACCAGGCGGGTCACTAGAAATAAACCTGCCCCCCGGTGAAAAAGCAATCCACTCCATTCACCTAAATATAAATAGTAAGGAAAATAAACAAATGAATCGAGAGACTGTTTTGCAGATTACTTTTGATGGAAATCAAACAATATGGAGCCCGGTTTCCGAGTTTTTTGGAGGAGGTGTTTATGCCCGTCCAGTAAAAAATTATTACACGGCGGTTTCTGATGAAGGCTGGATGAAGGCAAGCTGGACAATGCCTTACCGTAAGAACGCAGAGGTTATACTCAAAAATTACGGAAATGAAACAATGGTGGCAGAACTCAAGATAGTCGTATCTGATTATGAGTGGGATGAGACTTCTATGTATTTTCACGCCAAGTGGCACGAAGAGTCACCATTGAATACGCCACCATTTAAAGATTGGAACTACATTGAGGCCCATGGTAGTGGGGTTTATGTCGGAGATGTGTTGACGGTTCATGCAGAAAACCCGCAATGGTGGGGCGAAGGTGATGAAAAAATTTACATTGACGGGGAAAGTTTCCCTTCCCATCTCGGTACAGGGCTGGAAGATTACTATGGATACGCATGGGGAATGGCCAATTTTTTCAGTTCCCCTTTTATCTCTATGCCAGACAGGGATGCACGAGGCAAGGCAGACTGGAGGGGATATACCACTGTATCAAGAGTCAGGCCATTGGATGCTATCCCATACAGAACAAGTCTAAAAGTTGATATTGAGGCATGGCAAACAGTAGCGGGCACTTCTTACTCAACAACGTTATTCTGGTATGCAATACCGGGCAGTACAGATAACCTGAAGCCCGATGAGAAGGCCATTGTCAGAACCCTACCGGATTTTTCAAGACCCACTTTATTAAAGAAACCAGGAGAAAAATTTCCTGACCCTTCTAAAAACGGATTGACAAAGCCAGTGGGAAATGAGAGCATAAGTCACTCTGGCAACCATTTAGATTTTCTTAAATGGAGAGATCAGGATGTTATTAAAGACCAGGATGGTGATAATAACAATGAATATGGCACCCGTGGTTATTTACTCCCTGGGGTCCGGCGATTTGATCATGGAGATCTGATTTTCTTAACAGATTCACTTAGATCTTTGCCGGATTTTGTAGAGTCAATTAACTATAAGGCAACCAGTCATAGTTTTCAAGACGCCTGGTTATTCGATCCATCAGAACCAAAGGTAAGCTACATTACAGGAAAGATTGAGGTGCCCGGCGAAGTTGCCAATCAACAATTATTGAGTTTTACGGTTAATGAAGAGGTACCTCGCTCTTTCCGACTTGGTGTAATGTTGGACAATGCAGATTCTTTTGACAAAGTAGGGGAGTCCATTCGTGTAGCCAATAATAGAGGAGGTGATAGTGGTGATATTCCCTTAGCAAAATCTAATCGCTTGCCGGATTGGTATTTCTTTGATTTGTCTAAATTGAAATCAGGAGACGAAATCGTTATTAGAGGGAAGACAAAAGAAGCAGATAATATTTTCACGTTGGGTGCCATTGTATTTGATTGATTTAGAAAAAGGATACTTTCCATCACTTCTTGCAAGAATTACTAATTGCAGCCTTAATAATGCAAAAATTATATCATTTGTTGCAATTCGTTTAGGAGTCTAAGAACTCTTTTCAAAATAACTTAGGGGTGATAAACGAAATTGAAGAAAGTATAAGTAAGGAGGCTATTGCAGATCAGAGGACGGAGGTAGATAATGTCCATCGAAGAAATTTTCAGAATAAATCAGATAAAAAGTTAGCGAAATAATACCATTAATTTTCACAATTGAAATAGTAAAGAATCATGAATTTAAACCTAAAGGACAAAGTCTATATTGTCACCGGAGGATCCAAGGGAATTGGAGAAGGCATTAGTCGGGCCATTGCAGAAGAAGGTGGTATCGTGGTAATTGCTACCCGTTCTACAGGACCGGTAACTATCGATTTTATAGCAGAATTACAATCGCAAGGCGTGGAGGCTCATGCAATTTACGGTGATTTACAGATCCTTGAAAATTGCGAAAATATTATTAGGGAAACTGTGACTAAATACGGGCGCATAGATGGCATCGTTAATAATGCGGGAATGAATGATGGGGCCGGACTGGAAAAAGGGCCGGAGGCGTTTAGAAATTCCATTAAGCTCAATCTTTTTCATTATTATGACTTGGTGTATTATGCATTGCCATGGTTGAAAGAGAGCAAAGGGGCTGTCGTCAATGTCAGTTCTAAAGTGGCTTTGACGGGACAGGGTGGTACTTCCGGATATGCCGCATCGAAAGGAGCCCAGTTGGCACTGACCAGAGATTGGGCCGCAGAATTACTCCCTTACTCAATTCGTGTCAATGCTGTTTTACCTGCTGAAGTGATGACCCCACTCTATAGAAAGTGGTTGAACAATACCTTTGACGACCCTACCGCCAAAGAGAAAGAGATCAGTGACAAAATTCCTTTAGGGAAGAGGATGACCACCAAAGAGGAAATGGCTGCCATGGTGGTGTTTCTATTGTCGGATAAATCTGCTCACACAACCGGCCAATTCATGGTTGTGGATGGTGGATACATGCACTTGGATAGAGCTTTGACTTAGATCGTCCCTGGGATTAATCAGTCCTGAACAGTTAAAATGAAGGATTGCCAGCTTAATGCAAAAATGTCAGCAGCATTGGCAAAAAAGTAATGTAGAAAATATTTTGACAATTAGGGAAATTACCAGTACCTCAGACCACTACAAAAACCAATCTCGTGTGAAAACTCAGTTGCAAAATTTCTTTCATTTCGTTTGGCTCCTGATATTTGGCTTCAGTTGTGCTCAAAAAGATGCTGATTCAACCGAAGCACCCCAGCAGATGCTTCCTAATTTTATCATCATTTTTACAGATGATCAGGGCTATGGAGATTTAAGTTGTTTCGGGGCTAGCCATGTAAACACTCCAAATATTGATCGAATGGCAAAGGAAGGCATCAAATCAACTAGTTTCTATGTTGCAGCAGCTTTATGTACGCCCTCCAGAGCTGCCCTGATGACAGGAAGTTATCCGAAGCGAGTCAATCTTGCCGATGGCTCCATTTTTCCCGTGCTATTGGCTGGGGATTCCAAGGGGCTGCATCCAGACGAAATAACCATTGCGGAAGTTTTGAGAGACCGGGGTTATGCAACAGGAATTTTTGGAAAATGGCACCTTGGCGACCAATCTGAGTTTTTGCCTACTCGACAGGGATTTGACGAATTTTTTGGGATTCCTTATAGCCACGACATTCACCCCTTTCATCCAAGACAGGACCATTTCAATTTTCCTCCTTTACCACTACTCGATAACGAGAAAGTGATCGAGTTGGATCCAGATGCAAATTTTCTAACAAAGAGAATAACCCAGCGAGCAGTTCAATTCATTGAAAAAAATCGAGATGGACCCTTTTTTCTATATATTCCCCATCCTATCCCGCACCACCCTGTGTATGCTTCTCCGGATTTTATGGAAACAGTCTCAGATTCATTGCAGGCCCTTCTTGGCTTGGAAAATGAGTCAGTAGATTATACTGTACGTGGAAGCTTATATCCTCAGGCAATAAGTGAAATTGATTGGTCAGTAGGGCAAATTATGGAGACATTGGTCAAGTACAAACTGGACAGCAATACCCTCGTCTTTTTTACATCAGACAATGGTCCGGACGGAGGCTATAATAGCGAGCCAATGGGTAGTGCAGGTCCGTTAAGGGGCCGTAAGGGCAGCACTTTTGAGGGGGGCATGCGTGAACCTGCAGTAGCCAGGTGGCCTGGCCGAATTCCATCGGGAGTTGAAACTGATGAGCTGCTAACAGCCATGGATTTGCTTCCTACGTTTGCCAAATTAGCTTGTGCAGATATCCCTAAAGACCGGGTGATCGATGGTAAAAATATTTGGCCGGTTCTTTCTGGCCAGTTGGGTGCCACTTCACCACATGACCGATTCTTTTACCATCGCTCTAACGAGCTCAGAGCAGTTCGATCAGGAAAGTGGAAATATCATGAAATTCTTCCAGACCAACCAAATGGCAATAATGGTATAAAAACACCAAACTCTGCTTTATATAATCTGGATATTGACATTGGTGAAACCCAGGATCTTTCCGATCAGCATCCGGAAATTGTAGCACGATTAAAAGGTTATATTAAAGCATTTGAAAGTGAATTAGGGAAAGGAGATTCACTAAGCGCTCGATGTAGACCTGCAGGCTGGGTAGGTGATCCCAAACCTTTGACAAAAGAAAATGGAGTTTAGAAAAATAATGTCGACTACCATCTGCTGTCGGCCGACTGCCTTAATTGTAGGCATATTCAATTTGACATTAGTTCTCTTCATATCCTGTAATAATTTACCGGATGAATCTCGCACTATGCGTCCAAATGTCATTCTTATCCTGGCAGATGATCAGGGTTATGGTGATCTGGGGAGTTATGGATCAAAAAGCATCAAAACCCCCAATATCGATCAACTGGCCAAAGAGGGAATCAGGTTTACGGATTTTTATGTTCACCCAATCTGCTCACCTACCCGGGCTGCGTTACTTACTGGTTGTTATGCGCCCAGAACTGGTTTTGCGGACGTCCAATTATGGGGTTCTCCTTTTGGCTTAAATCCTGAAGAGGTCACAATTGCAGAAGTGCTCAAAAATCAAGGTTATGCCACTGCCTGTATTGGTAAATGGCACTTGGGTGAACGAGATGTATTTGCACCCAATCGGCAGGGATTTGATTATTTCTACGGTATCAGGTTGGTTAATGGAACCCAGAAGTTTGAAAATTTTGCAGTTCCTTTTTATCGAAATGACTCCTTACTTACAATGCGTCCGGATCATTCCCTAATGACAGGGAATTTTACAAAAGAGAGTATTTCATTTATTGAGAAGAGCAAGGAAAGTCCGTTCTTTCTCTATTTGGCCTATACCATGCCGCACATTCCCGTTTATCCAGGAAAGCAATTCAGAGGGAAAAGTGGTGTCAATTTATATGCAGATGCCGTGGAGGAGATTGACTGGAGTGTAGGCCAAATTGTAGAGAAACTTGAAGAGGAAGGGTTGGATGAAAATACCCTCATTATATATCTCTCAGATAACGGACCCTGGGCCGGTCATGGTGATCAATCCGGCAGTGCGGGACCTTTAAGAGGCAGCAAGACATCTACCTGGGAGGGAGGGGTTCGTGTGCCTTGTATCATGAAATGGAAAAATACTATTCCCGCCTCGATAGTATACCGTGAAATTACTGGCATTATCGATATTGCTCCAACGATTGCCGCTATAGCCGGCATTAGGATGTCCGATGACCTCGTATTTGATGGTAAAAACCTATTTCAGTATATCAAAGAGAAAGAAAATGTGGGCGTTCCTCATGAGGTCTATTATCATTATGCCGGAACCTGGCTTCAGGCCATTCGGTCCGGAAAGTGGAAACTTCATTTTGCCCGCCCCGAAAAACGACCCGGGATTTACGGGGAATGTGCTCCTTGGTTTACCCAAAAGGCAGAAATATTACCTGAAGACCTCCTTTTTGACTTAGAAATGGATGTAGGTGAAACACGAAATCTCGCTGGCGAGTATCCTGAAGTGGTAGAGCAACTTACAAATCTTGCCAATTGGGCCAGGGAGGATATTGGAGATTATGGTACTAAGGGTAACAATAGCCGACAGATTGGTTCCGATTATCCTGAACTAACTGATATATCCCAATACCCGCAGACACCGTACGCCAGGGCTATTGCAGATAGCATGGCAGCAGAAATGAGAGCCTTCCAGCGGAATCGTTTGGAATATCTGGTTCAACAGGATTTGGTTTCATTAAATGAGCAGGAAAAGGAGGAGTTGATTTTTTACCAGGAAACGCTTATAAATAAAATCAAATGATACAGTAATTGGACTATCAAAACTAAAATCATGATTGAGATTAATCGATTGCCCACTATTCAACCAATTTTGTGTCTGGTATTATTTCTGGCATTTGCTTCTGATCTGGCAACCAGTCAGGATTGAAAAAGATTGACTTTACAAAAAGAAAATGAAATTTTTTTTGTGGCAATTTAGCCTTCTGGGTCTTGCTTTTACAATGGCGGCACAAGTAAAGGATAGCAGCTTTTTGACTACCCTTCGCGTGGCGGGAATTGTTGATGCTTGTCAAGAGATGAAGATAGACTTTGAACTTGTCTTTGCTCCTATGGTTTTAGCTGTTAGCCATCCCTATCGTTCTTACCGGTGGTCGGTAAGCAGGGATGAGTTTAGCAATCCCGTGATTAATGCTTTACCCCCCGAAGAGGAAATGGGATGGACGGCTTGGGAGCGTTGGAGTATTAAAGAGAATAATCCGGTCCGTACCGCCTGGGTGCTGTATCCAGTAAAAGAACCCATTCAAAGAGGTATTATTAACTGGTATGTTATAGAGGAGTCAGACATTCTGGCCCCTCGCCTTCTACTTAAAGAAAATGACCTCGAGGCGCAACTTCGTCTGGCAAGGATTGATGAAGTTGCCGAATGGCTGGAAATGGATTTTGCAGCGAGTTTTATAGATTCGTTATCACCGGCAGTGCAACAGATATATAGTCAGTTTCGATGGGTAATCATACCACATGTCCTGGCAGCGAATGGACCGGTTATTTACGCCCTGCCTCCAAAGGGTCGATCTGATGAGTTACCGTGGGAATCCTGGTACACCGATGGGCATACGCCTCAGATTCATCATGTACACTACACCAAAGAAAAGCCCAATACAACGGGAAAATGGTCGGAAGGTGCGGGTGCTCCGCAAAGGCCGCTGGATATTTTCGGCCATATCTGGTATTGGTATAATGACCCTGATATGATACCAGCTTTGGCGAAATAACCTGCAAATTTAAAGCAGGGGAACGTGCAGATAAGATCTCTCAAAATCAGTTATAGAAATATTATTGATCTTTTCAAGTATGCCTAAGGTCTGAAATCCGCACAGAATATTTTCCACAATGTGTTGAAAATGAGATACTTATCTGATCACAAAATTGTAACAAAACCAGTTTTAGAATATTCACTTTGCTAATGATATTCAACCAATGCAAAAATTGTATCAATTGTTGCAATGCAATTAGAGGTTTGGGATTTAAATTCAAAATAACTTAGGGGAACTAAATTCCCATAAAGTTTAAAGAATGTTTATAAGCGTCTTTTGAAATTGTAAGTTATGAAAGCGAAATCCACTCTTTTATCCCTATGGTTTGTATTTCAAATCATGGGCATGGCCGTTTATGCACAACAAAATAGCTGGCCTGTTCTTAAAAATTATGACCAAGACCACGTGCAACGAATTGCCATGCCGATTGGTGGCATTGGCACGGGAACGATATCCTTGACTGGACGTGGAGGACTGAGGGATTGGGAGGTGATGAATCGCCCGGCTAAGGGGTTTAACCCATGGCTGGTTCCCGAATCCAGGACTCAGCGAACCCCATTTTTCGCAATTTATATCGATGATGGCAACGTCAAAACGGCCCGTCTACTGGAAGGGCCCTTGTCCGATGCTGATTATGAAGGGAGTCAGGGATCAGTATTATCTAACCATGGTTTGCCCCGATTCAACTCAGTAACATTTAGAACAGCCTATCCATTTGGAGAAGCATTGTTGAGAGATTCGAGTTTACCTGTGGATGTGAGAGTTGGAGCATTCAATCCACTAATACCTGGAAATGTTGATGACAGTAGCATTCCTATCGCTGTAATAACCTATACTGTCACCAATACTAGTGACAAACCTTTGACTGTTTCAATTGGTGGTGTGATTCAAAACTTTATCGGATTTGATGGCTTGAAAGGTAAGGCCGATAAAAATGTCAATACCTACCGAGAAGAGGCTGGAATGCGAGGGATACATTACACATCTAATGGAGTTTCTAAAAGCAATGAGCAGTGGGGTACACTGAGTCTTGTGACCACAAGTAACAAGGAAATATCGTATCGCACTAATTGGAACCCTATTCAGTGGGGAAGCTCATCACTTGATTACTGGGATGATTTTACCGACGATGGTGTTTTGGAGAATCGACCTGCAAATGATGAAGATGCTCCAGTTGGCTCTTTGGCAGTTAAATCAGCTTTGAGCCCAGGTCAAACTGAGAATTTTGAATTTTTAATCTCCTGGCATTTCCCTAACCGACCAGCCTGGAGTGGTGGGTGGACAGAAGAAGTTGGTGCTACTGTTGGCAATTACTACACTACACAATACAAAGATTCGTGGGATGTATTGACAAAGACCCAACCACGACTGAAGCAGCTGGAAACGGCGACCAAGAAGTTCGTCAAAGCTTTTATTGAAAGTGATATTCCAGGGGTAGTAAAAGAAGCTGCACTTTTTAATTTGGCGCATTTGCGCACCCAATTGGCCTTTCGGATAAAAGATGGTCAGCTATTAGGTTGGGAAGGAAGTTTTGCGAATGAGGGAGCGTGTTTTGGCTCATGTACACATGTATGGAATTATGAACAAACGACTGCTTTTCTTTTTGGTGATCTAGCCAAAACAATGCGTGACGTAGAATTCGGATATGCTACAGACGATGAAGGTTTAATGAGTTTTAGGGTATACCTGCCCCTGCAAGAACATGCCCAAAAATGGGGTCTTCCTGCCGCTGATGGACAAATGGGCAGCATTATGCAGTTTTACCGCGAATGGCAACTCTCCGGCGACGATGAATTTCTCAAAAAATACTGGCCCAAGGTTAAAAAGTCATTGGAGTTTAGTTGGATATCCGGAGGCTGGGATGCCGATAAGGATGGCGTGATGGAGGGCTCTCAACACAATACAATGGATGTTGAGTATTTTGGACCAAACCCTCAGATGGGTTTCTGGTATCTAGGCGCTCTCAGGGCAGCGGAAGAAATGGCAATTTATTTGGACGACAAAACATTTGCCAAAACCTGTAGGACACTCTATGAGAATGGATCTAATTGGTTGGACGAGAACTTATTCAATGGCGAGTATTATGAACAGGATATCCGCCCACCAATGATGCAAAGCAATGTTGCCCCAAGCCTGATGGTAGGTATGGGTTCTAAAGACCTGACAAAACCCGACTATCAATTGGGTAAAGGAGTATTGGTGGATCAGTTAATTGGACAGGTGATGTCACACATCGTAGGATTGGGCTACCTGGCTAATGAGGATAATATAAAAAAGACACATAACGCCATCATGAAATATAACTATCGAGAATCTCTGGAAGGTCACACCAATTTCATGCGCTCTTATGCCCTTGGAGATGAAGCAGCATTGTTAATGGCAGGTTACCCGGGGGCGCGTCCAACCACACCCTTTCCCTATTTCACCGAGGTAATGACCGGATTTGAGTATACAGCAGCAATAGGCATGCTTTACGAGAAGCAATTGGAGAATGGGCTTAAATCCATTACCAATATAAGGGCCAGATACGATGGTAAGAAAAGGAGCCCGTTCAACGAAGCCGAGTATGGCAATCATTACGCCAGAAGCATGATTGCCTGGGCAGGAGTTTTGGCTATGACTGAATTCAACTATTCTGCGGTTAACCAATCTATGAGCTTTACCAATAAGAACGGTACGTATTTTTGGTCGAATGGGTACCAATATGGAACAGTAACTATTACTGATGATAATGGCAAAAAAGTGGCCAGGTTAAATGTCTTCAACAGCGATGTCACACTTAAGTCCTTTGAGCTCAAAGGGTATGGTATGACAGGATTTAAAAAAGGGAAAGCATTCAAGGCTGGAGAAGATGTGGAAATAACAGTATTACCGAAGTAATGTGCGTGTTAGAGATATTTTGATGATAGAATAAAACTTGATGCAAAATCCTATTAAAACGTTTTTGTTCCTGCTTCCGATATGCGTTAGTACCGGGCTAATTGCACAAGAGACCTCAGTTAAAATGTATTACTCAGGGATCGAGTTTGTATATGATAAAATTGACGGTATTGGCTATGAAAAAGGTGTAACCCGCCGGGATCCAAGCGATGTGATTAAAGTAGGTGAGACGTGGTACGTTTACTACACAAAGGTCTACGGGCGGGCGCCCGGCTATTGGGGTACACTATGGTATGCCACATCTTCCGACGAAGGATACTCTTGGAAGGAGCAGGGCGAAATCTTAGGTGTGGGAAAGGAAAAGACATTCGATTCCCAAGCGACTTTTACACCAAACATTCTCTTTGCCAAAGGAAAGTATTACCTCTATTACACTGGCGTAAAGCCTACCCCGGGAAATGTTAGGGGGGAATTCGAAAACAACTCTACAACAGACATTACGGCAATTGGCCTGGCAACATCTTCCAGTCCCCACGGCCCCTTTACCAGGGTAAGTGATGATCCTATCTTGACAATAAGCCTAGAACCCGAAAAATTTGACAGCTACCGGATTGATGATGCCGTGTTGATCTATCGAAATGGATTATACTGGCTTTATTATAAAGGTCGAAGCAGGGTTCATGGAGCAGATGGGCCCGGGCATACACAAATGGGTGTTTCTTTTTCAAAAGATCCCGATGGCCCTTTCATCAAGTACGACATTCCACTGTTGGACAGTAGCCATGAAGTTATGCTTTGGCAGCATGGTACCGGAATCGCCGGTATAGCATCACAGAGCGAAACCTTTGAATATGCGCCTGATGGTATCGATTTTACTAGTAATAAGCTGGGGATTGAAGTAAAAAACAGGCCCTTTGCACCAGGGGTTTTCCGACAAGACCTGACCGACCGGGGTATATTAGGTGAAGGATTGAGTTGGGGTATTTCGATGGTTCATAATGGAGATGAGGCCTACCTAATCAGATACAAAGTACAACGCAGATAATTCATAAATCTTTAATCCCCGTTCCAATGAAGAAAAAAATATCGTTAAAAAACTTAAGGGAAGGCCAAAATGCATGCTGTGATCCCAATACAGGTTATTGCACTCCTTCAACGAATTCACGTCGTGATTTTATTAAGGCGGCAGCGTTAACAGCATCGACAATAGTATTGCCTCAATTGCCAGTTTTTGCCGGGCCGTTCGATTTTGATGAAATTGATCACCTGATTCCTGAAGACAAAAAACTTTCGTCCGAATGGTTAAAATCGCTGTTCGAAAGAGGAGCCCCCGAGGTATTCAAAGATGAAGAATTAAAGCATATTGGTATGCCTGTCGGTGGAATTGGGTGTGGCCAGCTTTATTTGGGCGGAGACGGAAGATTGTGGCTTTGGCACATTTTTAAAACCGTTTACAGCCGTGAAAAAGATCATGGACAAAAGTTATCTGCCATGACACTAGGTGGCCATTATGCCTATCCTGAAAAAGTATTTGGTCGTGAAACCAGGCCTGTGGAGCAGGGAGCAGCGATCCGAATAACTTCTGGAAATCAACAGTATACAAGAAGACTTAATTCAGAAGGCTTCAGAGACATTACTTTTCGTGGAGAATACCCTATCGGGAAAGTGGCCTACAAAGACGTTAAGTTACCAGTTGAAGTAAATCTGGAGGCATTCTCCCCGTTTATTCCAGGGCAATTAGACAAGTCAGCACTTCCCACGACAATAATGGCCTATAAAGTAAAAAACATTTCTGAACAATCTGTGGAAGTTGAATTGGCGGGGTGGTTGGAAAATGCCGTTTGCCCCTATGCAGACAGTAGCAGGGATGGAATTAGACGAAATACGATAATACAAGGTGATGATAGACTCACTGTTTTTAGTTCGGCCGAAGCATTGGAATCTACCCAATCTGGGAAATTGAAAGATGATATTGTATTTGAGGATTTTGAGGGTGAAACCTATAAAAGTTGGTCATCCAAAGGTATTGCATTTGGAAAAGAACCGGTAAGAAGTGGAACTAAAGATTTTCCCGAAAAAGAAATGCTAGGTGATTATTATGTATCGAGTTATAACGTCAGAACACTTGATGGCATACCAAACATAAGTGAATACCCCTGGGGTAAAATTACCCCTGCTGATGCTCTTACTGGTTCTTTGACAAGTAAGACATTTACCATTACTCACAATTATATTACTTTCCTGATTGCCGGAGGCTATCATCCAAATGATACAGTTTTAAACCTGATTGTTGACGATCAGGTTGTTAGGTCACAAACCGGTCAACATAATGGGAAAATGATAACCGAGTTTTTCGATGTGATCGATTTTGCAGGCAAGAAAGCCAAACTTCAAATAGTTGACAATCATCAGGGTATTTGGGGCAGTATTGCTGTAGATCATATTGTCTTTACAGATAAAAGACCAACTGATATCAAACTTGAAGAACTTGAAGGCTATGGGTCTATGGCTTTGACACTATATCAAGCTACTGGTGAAAGCAAAGCTATTCTTGGATTGGACGGTACCACTAACGCTGATCAAACTTTGGATGCGCTTACAAACTTGAAGCCGGGGACATCAAATACGAAAACGATGGATCAAAAGCAGATCGGGGCTTTGGGAGAAAAGTTTTCACTTCAACCGGGTGAAGAAAAAGAAGTGACGTTCATTTTGAGTTGGTTTTTCCCCTATTTGAATGAACAGGAAACACAATCAGGTCAACTTTTGCAGCTAAATGATATTAAATTTTTAAACAAACACTATAACAATTGGTTTAATTCGGCCAACCAGGTTGCTGACTATGTTTGCAGGCAATTTGATGAACTTGCTGGAAGTACTCGTTTATGGAATAAAACCTATTATGACTCCACACTACCATATTGGTTGTTGGATCGCAGTTTTATTCCGATAGACTGCCTTGCATCAAATACTTTCTTATGGTTTGATAATGGTAGAATATGGGCTTGGGAGGGGGTCGAATGTTGCCCTGGTACATGCGAACATGTTTGGCAATATGCTCAGGGAATGGCCAGGATTTTTCCAGAGGCAGAGCGCACTTTAAGGGAAGTAACAGATCTGGGAATCAGCTTTGGGGATGACGGTAGGTTTGGACATCGTGATGAAACAGCTGGACAACATGGTTTTGATGTTGCTCACGATGGACATTGTGGAACTATAATGAGGATATATCGAGAGCATAAGACGTCGTCTGATTATACCTTCTTGAAACGTAATTACCAAAAGATCAAAAAGTCAGTTCAGTTTATTATAAATGAAGATAAGGACCGGGATGGCATTCTTGAAGGCAGGCAACAAAACACATTAGATGCGGCTTGGTTTGGCCCCATGGGGTGGATTAGTTCATTATATCTTGGTTCTCTGGCTTGTGGAAAAGAAATGGCATTGGAGGTAGGAGACAATGATTTCGCACAAGTTTGCAATGAATTACTTGAAAAGGGAAGGAAGAATATTGTCGATAACTTATTTAACGGAGAGTATTTCATACATAAGCCTGACCCAAATTATCCTGAGGCAATCAATACGAATGATGGATGTCATATTGATCAGGTGTTGGGGCAAAGTTTTGGATGGCAGGTAGGTTTGTCAGAGAGAGTGATACCCGAAGAAGCTTGTGTGTCCGCCTTGGAATCAATTTGGAAATACAACTTTGCACCTGATGCATATCTCTATCAGGACCAAAACAAGCCAATTAAAGGCGCTCGCATCTACGCAACGACGGGTGAAGCAGGTACTATAATGTGTACATGGCCTAAGGGTGGAGCAGACAAAGCTGTACCAGGCATGGAGAAAAGACCGGAGAAATCAGAGCGTTGGAGCGGTCCTGGTGGCTATTTTGACGAGACTATGAATGGTTTTGAGTACCAAGTTGCTATGCATATGGTATCGGAAGGTATGGTAGAAAAGGGATTGGCAATAACAAAGGCGGTACATGATCGATATAGTGCGATTAAGCGGAATCCCTACAATGAAATTGAATGTAGCGATCACTACAGTCGCTCCATGGCAAGCTATGGAGTATTACTTTCTGTAAGTGGATTTGATTACCATGGACCTAAGGGCCGCTTGTCTTTTGGACCTAAAGTGGATCAGGATAATTTCAACACACCATTTACCGTTGCGGAAGGTTGGGGCACTTTTATCCAGCAAACCAGTAATGAAGAACAACGAAATAAGATAGAGTTGAAATATGGTGAATTGCGTTTGAGTGAGTTCTCCGTACTCCTTTCTGAGGGTGCTACACCTCTATCAACCATTCTGAAAGTTAACGGCAAGGAAGTGAGTGCTAATGGTAGCACTGATTCGAACGGGAATTACATATGGAAAACAGAGTTACTATTGAAGGCAGGTGATGTGATGGAGGCAACGGTTCGGTTTTAGGAAAATAGCTTAAATACTCAGTGATAGGGCAGGATACCAGACCTCATATTCTGGGAATCTGACAATGAATACATGACCTTCACACATTAATAGTCAACGATATTTTGAACAAGTAAAGTCAAATAAAAAAAATATTAATGAAAAGCACCTTCGATTTATTTTATGGTAAATCAAAATTGATTTACGCCCTTCCTTTTTTTGGAATGTCTATTTTTTTCATGATTGGTGCAACCACCCATCAGAAACAATCTCAATCCATTGCTGAACCAACTTCAAAGCAAGTGCCGTCAAACACAGCGCAACAAGCAGCGAGTACTGTTTTGATTACGGGAGCAAACAGAGGTTTAGGATTAGAAATGGCAAGGCAGTTTAGTGCTGATGGTTATTATGTGATTGGAACAGCTCGTAGTCCTCTTGAAGCAATTGAGCTGAAGAGCTTTGGGGTTCAAGTGGAGCAGCTCGATGTTACGGATATCGAAAGTGTTGCTGCTTTAGCAAAACGCCTGAAAGGAAAACAAATAGATATACTTATCAATAATGCAGGATATTTTGGTCCAATTCCACTCGATCAAAAACAGCAGAAAATTGACGAATTGAATTTGGAAGGAGTTGAACGCTGTTTTGAGGTCAATACACTTGGGCCTATGCGTGTAACACAGGCACTACTACCAAACCTATATGCGGGCAAAGAGCGTAAGATTATCAATATTTCTACACGTGCAGGAATCTTAGCGAACAGTTATCATGGTGGTAAAGGTGGTGCTCAAGGATACGGCTACAAGCAGAGTAAAGCAGCTCTCAATATGTTTACCAGAATTCTAGCCGGTGACCTAAAACCAGATAACTTTATTGTTGTTTCTCTTGCGCCTGGATGGGTCAAAACCGACATGGGTACTCAATTAGCAGAAATGACACCTGAAGAAAGTATTTTAGACGTAAAAAAAGTGATTGAAACACTAACTCCCGATCACTCTGGCGGTTTTTGGTTTCATGATGGCAGTTCCCTAGCTTGGTAATTTGCGATAAGAATTCCGTTATTCAATATTACGAATTCAAGTTATATGAAAACTCCCGTGGATTAAGGTCATTTTGAGCAAAAAAGCATAGTCAATTGCTATCTCAGAGGTAGAAAAAAGACCTGAATATGACTATATTTCTCGTTATGAAAGGAATGCAACCTTATTTAGACATCTAGTGGGAGGCAAGGAGTTAAAATGAAGTTGAGTAATTTTAATAAAAACTGGATAATTGCCATTCCGGTGCTTTTTATCGGCATTATTATCAGCTCTTTATCCGGAAATTCGGAAAAGGAGCATGATTTGCCAGATAAGGTAGATTTCAACTATGATATTCGCCCAATTTTATCCCAAAACTGTTTTGTTTGCCATGGACCGGATAGCAGTACCAGAAAAGCGAACTTACGTTTAGACAACTTCGAAGGAGCCACTGCACATTTGGAGCATGGAGGAGCCGCCATTGTACCGGGTAACATTAGTAAAAGTCTGTTAGTGGACCGGATTTCTTCTGAGGATCCTGAATTTCATATGCCCCCTCCGGAAGCCAAAAAGACATTAAGTGCCCGGGAAGTTGCATTAATGAAACGCTGGATAGACCAGGGAGCAAAATGGAAGCCGCACTGGGCTTTTATTAAACCTGAACTACCCGATTTACCAGATGATATCCAAGAGGCATCTGTTTCAGAAGTTATTGACCATTTAATCGACAGAGAATTAATAATAAAACAATTAGAACCAGCGCCATCTGCGAAAAAGAACGCACTGATTCGTCGGGTCTCCTACCTACTAACTGGTTTGCCACCTGATCCAGTAGATGTAATGGCCTTTATTGCGGACACTTCAGCTGATAACTATGAAAAGATGGTGGATCAATACCTTTCATCTCCACAATATGGAGAGCGTTGGGCCCGACATTGGATGGACCTGGTTCGTTACGGGGAATATAAGGGGCATGAATTTGATTTTGCTATTAGCGGTGCCTGGCAGTACAGGGACTACCTGATCCGAGCCTTTAATCAAGACGTGCACTATGATTTACTTGTAAAAGAGCATTTGGCCGGTGATATGTTGACCGAACCTCGTTATAATCCTGAAGAGGGATTTAATGAATCCATTATCGGAACAGCTTATTTTTTTCTGGGAGAGGGTAAACATAGCCCCGTTAATGTCAAGGTGGAAGAGTACGAGCGTATTGACAACATGATTGACGTTACCTCCAAGTTATTTCAAGCGCTAACAGTTGGATGCGCTCGTTGTCATGACCATAAATTTGATCCCATACCTACAACGGATTACTACGCCATGTATGGTATGATAGAAAGTTCACGCATAGGACCCCTACCGGCCAGGAAGACCCAAAAGCAAGTGGCTCAAATCGAAGAGTTAAAAAAAATCCAGAAGGAGATCAAAATTCAATTGGGAGCGCAATTCACTGATGCGGTGAATGAGGCTACACCTCAATTCATTAGTCAATTACAGCAATTTGTTAAAAATGCCGATGACATACATTCTTCTGAAAATGATTCAGCCAATTACCGGGTAATAGGGGATTTCCGACAAGGAGATTGGAAAGGGTGGTACACTACAGGCTGGGCTTTCGGAGAGACACCACTAAGGGGAACTCCAGTATTTGATAAGCAATCCAGACGAGTTAGTGGACTGGTGGGAGGAATTGCTTCAAGCCGGTACTTTAAGAGTGGAGTCATGGGTGTCCTACGCTCTCCTAACTTTATAATTGAACATGATTCCATTGCCATAAGAGCTAGAGGGATAAACGGTACAATTCGGATAATCGCAGACAATTTTCAGATTATTAGGTATCCTCTTTATGGTAATTTGGAAAAGAAGCTTAATAGCGAGCTGTGGGAGACCTATACCTCTGATCTTTCCCTAATAAAAGGGCACAAAGCCTACCTGGAATTTATGCCTGGAATTTATGGAGAACTCGATCCCGAGATTGAGGTAAAAAATAGTACACGACATATTTATAGTATAAAACCCCAGGATTATATAGAAGTACAATATGCTGTTGCCTTTGATGGGGAATTCCCTGATTTGCCCTTCCCCGTGCTGGACGATCAGTATGATTTTTCTGTGAAGGCAAAAACACAATCGATCAGTGATTGGAAAAATAATCAGGCCAATACTGAGCAAATACTTCTCCTCAATCATTGGCTCAAAGAGACTAACGGGATAACTTATCCAAAGGCCCTATCCGAATTATTAACAACCTACGATGGCATTGCTGCACAGCTTTATGATTCAACACACTTTCTCGGTCTTTCGGAAGGGGATGCTGTTTTCAGTCCGGTGTTTATACGTGGAAGTATCGATAAATTGAGTGAAAATAAGGTGCCCCGTCAGTTTTTGACAGCAGTAAAAACCGGGTTAGATTCTTTCCCTCAATATGGCAGCGGAAGATTAGCATGGGCGGAATCAGTCGTGGATACAGAAAACCCACTGACTGCTCGCGTAATGGTCAATCGAATTTGGCATCACCTCTTTGGTAAAGGAATCGTTGAGACAGTAGATAATTTTGGGTTGCAAGGAAAGCTACCCAGTCATCCTGAACTTTTGGATTATTTGGCCTATCGTTTTATCGAAGAGGGTTGGTCGATTAAGCAAATGATCAAGCACATCTTATTGTCTCAAACTTTTCAGAGGTCTACAACAACCGTGGCTGAAAATCAAAAGATTGATCCGGGAAACATATTGTTACAACACTTTCCAGTAAGACGCCTCGAAGCAGAGGCTATTCGAGACGGAATACTATCGGTTACTCAAAATTTGGACTTAACCATGTACGGAGAATCTATTCCCATTCATCTTACAGAATTTATGACCGGTAGGGGAATGCCCAGCGAATCCGGCCCACTTGACGGCGGCAGTCGCAGAAGTATATATATCGCAGTTCGCCGAAATTTTCTATCACCTATGCTGTTAGCGTTTGATATGCCAATACCTTTTTCCACATTTGGCAAAAGAAACACCACGAATGTCCCTGCGCAGTCCTTATCGTTAATGAACGATCCCTTTGTCCATCAGCAGGCGATGTACTGGGCTGAGAATCTTCTAAGGCAAAAGGATGTCACAATTTCAGAGAGAATCAATGAAATATATATAAGAGCCTTTTCAAGGCAGCCATCAGTTGAGGACCTCCGAGGAGCTGAAACATTATTAGAGAATCTGGCCAAAGAATATAGCCAGCCGCTGGAAGAAATGAAAAACGACCCTCAATTTTGGGCGGATTATTGTCACACTATTTTTAACATGAAAGAATTTATTCACCTGTTATGAGTTCAAATAAACATTGCAATCATGTAATGAACCGCAGGGAGATGCTTGGTATCTGTCGCAATGGATTTGGTTCAATCGCTTTCATGGGCATGATGGGTGGTGTGCCTTTTGGTCAGAACCTGGCTACTGCCAAAGAAAGCCTGGGTAATACATTTGATGGAGGGAAACTTCCCCATTTTGTACCGAAAGCCAAAAACGTAATTTTTTTATACATGGACGGAGGGATATCCCAGGTAGATTCTTTCGATCCAAAACCCCGGCTGGATAAAGAACATGGTCAAAATCCTTATGATAAATTCAAAGTAGATGCGACCCAGTTCAACAGTATAGGTAAAATCCTGAAGAGCCCATGGCAATTTAAGCAGCATGGAGAATCCGGTATGTGGATGAGTGAGCTATTCCCACATATTGCCACCTGTGTGGATGATATTGCAATAATCCGGTCAATGGTTTCTGATTTTCCCGAACACACTAACGCTAATTATTTTTTACATACCGGTTTTGGTGTCCAGGGGAGGCCGAGTATGGGCGCCTGGGTTACTTATGGCTTGGGAAGTGAAAATGAAAACCTGCCTGGCTATGTGGTGCTGAATGGAGGATTGACTCCTCCGGGAGGTTTGGATAACTTTACCAATGGCTTTTTGCCTGCTACTTATCAGGCTTCAATTCTGAAAGCCGCAGAAATACCATTGGCCAATATCTTACCAATTGAAAAGAAGGATGGCGTCCAGGATGCAAAGCTGCGTCTTATGAAACAAATGGACCAAAGCTTGCTAGGAAAGCTCGGTCAAGCCGACCAAATAGAATCTACTATCGCTAATTATGAACTGGCCTATCGAATGCAGGCTTCTATTCCGGAACTTTCTGACCTAGCAGGTGAATCCAAAGCCACCAAAAAATTGTATGGCTTTGAATCTGAGGATGAACATTGTAGAAGCTATGGAGCACAGTGCCTCATGGCCAGACGTTTGGTAGAACGCGGGGTCCGATTTATTGAATTAACCATTCCAAGAACTAAACATGACCGCTGGGATCAACATGCAAATCTGAAAGAAGGACATGAGTCCAATGCTCACGCTGTGGATCAACCGATCGCCGGCCTGATCAAAGATTTGAAATCCCGTGGATTGCTGGAAGACACATTGATCGTCTTTGCTGGTGAATTCGGTCGTACTCCTTTTGCCCAAGGTGACAACGGGCGAGACCACAATCCATCTGCTTTTAGCATATGGTTGGCTGGAGCTGGCATTAAGGGCGGTATAGTATATGGTAGTACAGATGAATATGGTTACCGGGTGGAAGAAAATAAAACAACCATTTACGATCTGCATGCCACTATGCTCCACTTAATGGGAATGGATCATGAACGACTAACCTTTCGGTTTGGTGGTAGAGATATACGTTTAACTGATGTACACGGCCATGTTATTCAAAATATTCTGACATAATAATTAGTAGTATCAGCATAAAAAAACAAATAAATATTAATCACATGAAAACCATTCTCCCTGTTCTTGTTCCTCTCTTGTTTTTTAATTGTACGCAGCAACAAACATCCTCTAATACCACCAACAAGAGCGGAGAATCCGTACCTATATCTCACTCCTTTTTTGTTGCAGGGCCAAATTTCACGGGCATTATCGATGAATCCGGCCAAGTTGAATGGGATGCCGGGCGTCCGGGCGCACGCGACGGCTATGTTCTCGCCAATGGGAACATACTCATTTGCTGGTCAGATGTGGTGATTGAATATACTCGGGATAAACAGGTTGTGTTTAATTACAACAAACCGGAGATGACCAAGGAACTTGGGGCAGCCGTTAGATTGGAAAATGGGAATACGCTCATTACGGAGTCTGGAGAAAATCCGCGCTTGGTTGAAGTCAATTCAGCTGGCGAGATCGAAGTCGAGGTGCCATTGGTCCCCGAAACTGACAATGCCCATATGCAAACCCGAATGGCCAGAAAGCTAAGTAATGGTAATTACCTTGTCCCACATCTCTTAGCTTTTGCCGTCAAAGAGTACAGCCCAACCGGCGAAATCATTAAAACATTACGGACTGATCTACTGGAGTTGGGAGGTCGCGAGGCTGAGAACTGGCCATTCACCGCTATCCGTCTGGAAAATGGTAACACGCTAATCAACTTGACTCACGGCAACAAGTCGATTGAGATGGACGGAGAAGGGAAAGTAGTTTGGGAGGTGAACAATGATGACCTTGAAGGGACACCGTTCCAGGATGCCTGTGGCGCCCAGCGCCTCCCCAATGGCAACACCGTAATTGCGAGCTACGCCGCACAAGAGGGGATCAAGTTGTTTGAAGTTACCCGTGAAAAAGCAATGGTCTGGAATTATTCAGGTGAAAATCGAGTACATCATTTTCAAATTCTGACTACCAACGGAAAGCCAGTTAAGGGAAAATCATTGAAGTAATAGAGACCATTACTTATTTCAGCTAATAATTCTTATTATGCCTTTCTCACTCAAAAATCATGTTGCTCTGGTTACAGGTAGTACCAAGGGTCTCGGTAAACAAATTGCAATCACCTTGGGAAAATCCGGAGCTAAAGTGTGTCTCAATTATGCAAACAATCGTGAAAAAGCGGAGGCAAGCTTTTCCGAATTCCTGGAAGCGAGATGTGAAGGCATTTTAGTACGGTCTGATGTTACTGATTTCAATCAGATCCAATCTATGGTCCGTGAAGTGGAAGAATCACTTGGGGAAATAGATATTCTGGTAGTTAATGCGACACCGGATCAACCTCAAAAACCCATTGAAGAATATGATTTGGATTTTTATCAGTCCATGATGGATTTCTTCATCAAAAGCCCCTTTCTCCTGACCAAGGCTGTAGTCGCGGGAATGAAACGAAAAAAATGGGGTCGTATAATTAATATTGGAAGCGAAGTGTTCCAAACATGTGTACCCAATTTCAGTGCCTATGTTGCTGCCAAAGGTGGGCAAGTAGGCTGGACTCGGAGTATGGCGACTGAATTAGCTCCTTTTGGCATTACGGTCAATATCATTGCTCCTGCATGGATACCGGTTGAACGCCATGAAAAGGACCCTCAGGAAATGAAAGATGAATATTTGGCAGGAATCCCAGCCGGTCGGTGGGGTGTCCCAAAGGACGTGGCTGATGCAGTATTGTATTTTGCCAGTGAAGAAGCCTCTTTTGTTTCTGGACAAACGCTATGTGTAAATGGCGCTCATACGCCATGGTAGGGGAAAAAGTTCAAGAGAAAAGGCAAATTTCAAATAAGGAGAAGATTACTCGGGTTTTTTTGAGGGCATTCTGTCTTTCCTGTTTGCCATAGGCAGGATTGAATTTGAGCCATTTAATTAGAACAGTAAGGATTAAACCCAGAATTGTCAATAGGCTAAAATCTCTAATGACTGCCATTAGAGATTTGACAACATAATTCA